>JAZOVH010000043.1:0-39650 GCA_045658585.1 Acutalibacteraceae bacterium
ATTGCAAAAAGAATCTGTGCGGGATAATAGCTTGAAAGCTCAACCGTTACCCAGAAATTCTTTCTTTTTACGGGTGTAAAATAAAGCAATGAAAGGCAGGTGTCGCTGATAACAAAGAGTATTGAGCCAATAAGTGCCATAACATAAGAGGGTTTTGCTCCCTGCTGAATTATAAGCAAAGAAGCATTTGCAACCTTATATATCAAAGCCGCAAAATAAACCGACATTATAATTCTCAACGCGGAATTAACCTTCATTTTAAGAACTTTTATCAAAGCGAAAGCAACTGCTCCGCCCGCAATTCCTATGAGAAGCGTTATTATGTTAAAGCCGCATTGCAGAAGAAGGGCAACAATAAAAAATATATGCCCGAAAAGGAAATACATTGTGCCCAAAGGAATAAGCTTACCTCTGAAGGTTGGCGCAATCTCTTTTATTCCGAGAAGCACATCGCCGAAAAATCCGAAGAACAAAGCAAAGCACACCAAACAGAAATAATAAACATTTTCGGGGTTGAAGAGATAGCCCACAATCGCAACGGATATAAATCCGAAGCTTGACATAAACTTGCAGAGCATTCCCTCAAATGATTTGCCTTTTCTTCTGAAAAGCACGCAACCTATGGCAAAAGCTATTGTCAGCAATGAAAGAAAATAACATAACGGTGACATCTCAGTCCCTCCTCTGTTTTTCAACAACAGCCCATTTACCGGCATATTCAAAGCCGGATTTTTTATAAAATTCAAGCAATCCGTCGTTGCGGCAGAAAAGAAAAACTCTTTTTTCCTTTTCTCTGCCTGCAAGATATTTGACCAAAGCAGAGGCATAGCCCTTGCCTCTTGCTTCGTTTCTTGTTGCAACTGCACCGAGCAAAACGCTCTTTTCGCCTTCAAAAAGAGCAAAGGCACACGCATCGGGGGTTTCGTTTCCGATTGCGGCAAGGCTTGCTGTGTTTTTATTGAGTCTTGCACAAACATCGGAAAGAAAAGCGGTGTAACTTCCCAATTCAAAACCGCAAGAAACAAGCAAATCATAAAGCTTTTTCTTATCGGAATCAGTCTTTATAAGCTCATTTTCATAAGCTTTTTCACCTTTGTATACAACTGTATAAGAGCTTTTGGCATCGGTTATTCCGAGCGGTAAAAGATATTTTTCATCAAGAGTCAGCGACGAATAACCAACTGCATTCATAAAATGCGAAAGCTCTTCAAAATCGGCGTTTTCGGTGCAGCAGAGTGTCATATTTCCGTCCACTCTGCCGATTGCCGCAACAGGATTATTTTCAACTCTCTGCACCCAAAAGGTTGCAAAACCGTAATCTGCACCGTAGGTTTTGAAAAGAGCCGTTATTCTTGCCGCATATGCATCAGCGGGAAGAAAATCAAATTCATTGTAGTTACTGCAAAGGCTCACCATTTTGCAAATTCCTCTGCAAGCTTTTTAATAAGACTCAGACTGTTTTCCGCATCGCTGTATTTTATTACACAGCCGGGAGAATGAAGATATCTGCAGGGTATTGAAACGGTTAAAACCTTAACGCCTCCCCTGCTCTTATGGATAACTCCCGCATCGTTGCCGCCCGCAACAAGAGTTTTGGGCTGGCAGGGAATATCTTCTCTTTCGGCAATTTCAAAGGCTTTATCAAAAAGTTCACGGTTATAAACGGTGCTTCTGTCCATAAACGAAACCGCACCGCCGTTGCCGCAGATGCAAACTCTTTTTTCATCCTTAACACCCGAAATATCCGCCGCAGTTGTAGTTTCAACAACTATAGCATAATCGGGTGCAACGGTAAATGAAGAAGCCTGAGCGCCTCTTGTTCCGATTTCTTCCTGAGTGCTGAAAGAGAACCAGCAATCATATTCAAGCTCACTTCTTATCATTTCAATAAGGAGTGCACAGCCTGCTCTGTCATCAAGAGCTTTGGCTTTTATAAATCCGTTGCCGAATTCAACATTATCGGAGCAAAACCAAGCCGCATCACCAAGGCGGACATATTCTTCCGCCTCTTCTTTGCTCTTTGCACCGATATCAATATATAAATCATCGATGTCAGGGATTTTTGCTTCGTCATCCTTCTTGACAAGGTGTATGGGTTTTATTCCGAGTGCGCCAGTAACACCCTTGGAACCGACCTTTACGGTTCTGCCGATAATTACTTTTGTGTTGATTCCGCCGACTTTTGCAAACTTCAGAAAGCCTTCGGAAGTTATGCCCGTTATGATAAGCCCAACCTCATCCATATGGGCATCGAGCATAACCTTATTTTTTGCAGGTTTCTTGCCCTTTTTGAACACAATGAGATTGCCGAGAGGGTCGGTAAAATACTCATCGGCAAAATCTTTTATTTTATCCGTAATGTATTCACGCACCGCATCTTCACGGCCTGAAATACCCGAAAGAGCACAAAGCTCTTTAATCATTTCAAGCATTTGCCCCGCCCCTTTCGGTTATATATTCCGCCATAAGTTTTGCGGTGTTTTCTATATCTTCCAGATCGCAGATTTCGCAAGCGGTGTGCATATTGCGAAGAGGCACGGAAAGCAGAGCAGTTTTAACGCCCTTGCCCGAAACCTGAATTTCATCGCAGTTAGTGCCCGTTTTTCCGCCCATAACCTCAAGCTGATAAGAAACATTGTTTTTCTTTGCAAGTTCAACAAGCTTATTGCTCATTGCGTAATCAAGCGAGGGGGCAAAGCCAATCATTGTTCCGCCGCCGAGCGATGCATATTTTTCGGCACTCACTCCGGGGGCTGATGCAAAGCTTACATCAACCGCTATTGCTTCATCGGGCGAAGCTGCAAAGGCTCCCGCCTGAGCACCGCTTCCGCCCGTTTCTTCCTGAACGGAAAACATAACGCTGATTTTGCAGTTAAGCTTTTTATCTTTGATAAGCTCAAGGCATCTCAATATTGCCGCAACACCTGCTCTGTCATCAATTGAAGGTGAGCAGACTCTGCTGCCCAGAAGTTCACTGTATGCCCCGTTGAATGTAATTCTGTCGCCGGGCGAAACAAGCTTTGAAGCTTCTTCTTTTTTCATTCCGATATCAACTGCAATTTCATCAAAATCCGTTGCTTTATCGCCTTCACCGGGTTTACTCAGGTGAGGCGGAGTTGAGGTTATAACACCGAAAAGCTTTTCCTTGCCGTGAACGGTAACATCGGAAGCGGCAAGCACTCTTTTATCTGCACCGCCGCATTTTGCAACCTTAAGAAAGCCGTCACCATCGATTGCGGTAACAACAAGACCTATCTGGTCAAGGTGAGCATCAAGCAGAATATGAACATCACCCTCGCCCATGCTTCCCGTAACGCTGCCGAGTGCGTCAATTTTTGCAGGCATATATTTTCCGAGATATTCTGCCGCAACCTTTGCCGCTTCGTTTTCGGCACCCGAAACACCCTTTGCTCCGCAAAGAGCCTTAAGCAAAGCCGAAACCTCGCTGAATTTATTCATAAATATTTTCCTTTCAGATTACACGGATTCCGCCTTCGGGACGGATATTAAGAACATAGCAGGATTTTTCACCAAAAACAGCGCAGATCTTTGTTTTGAACTCTTCAAGAAGCTCTGCGGGAACGAAAGCCTGAATTGTGCCTGCGAATCCGCCGCCGTGAACTCTCCAAGCACCCTTGCCCTTGAGAATATCCTGACAAATTGCAAGCGCAAGGCTTACGGGCTGTGATGAAGGTGCTTTGCATGTGTAAACATTCTGATTATACATATATGATGAGAATCCGCTTTCGATAATGAGCGCTTTGAACTCATCAAAATCACCCTTTGCAAGAGCGGCAGCCTGCTTATCAACTCTTTCGTTTTCATTGAAGAAATGAAGAGCACGAAGAACCGCTCTGTCGCCTGCTGAATCGCGGATAACGGAAATATTCTTTTCAAACTCTGCTCTGTCAACATCACGGAGAACAGACTTGCCGAGCTTTGAAGCTGCAGTTTCCATTTCGCCTCTTACAGCCGCATATTCATCGGTGAGGTCTGCATGGTTTCCGCCTGTATCAACAATGCAGAGCGCGTGGTTGCAGGATGCAAAATCAAAATCAACCTTGTTGATTACGGGAACTGCGGGGTCTTTGAAATCAATCTGAACAAAACCGCCAACAGAGCAAGCCATCTGATCCATAAGTCCGCAGGGCTTGCCGAAATATTCGTTTTCCGCAAACTGTGCTATCTGTGCAATTTCAACTGCACTTACCTTGCCGTCATTATAAAGATGATTAAGCATTGTTCCGAGAAGAACTTCGAATGCTGCCGATGATGAGAGACCCGAACCCGAAAGAACATCGGATGCGGTAGCGGCATCAAAACCGCCGATTTTATAGCCTCTGTTCTTAAAGCCTGCACATACACCTCTTACAAGCGAAGCTGAACGGCCTCTTTCGTTGGGCATAACGCCAAGGTCGCTGAGGTCTGCAACATCCATTTTATAGCCTTCGGATTTAACTCTTACGATATTTTCATCATTAACAGCCGCAACTGCAACAGCATCGAGATTTACGCTTGCAGCAAGCACCTTGCCGTGGTTATGGTCGGTATGGTTACCGCCAACCTCAGTTCTGCCTGGTGCGCTGAAAACTGCAACCTCTCTGCCTGAGCCGTAAAACTCTTCAAAGCTTTCTGCAATTCGGATATATCTTGCTTTCTGAGCTTCAAGATCCTCTGCTTTATACATTTTTGAAAGGGCGGCATCGTATTCGTTTGTGCCGAGTTTTGCTTTAAGTTCGCTTGATAAAATCATTTCTTTATATTTCCTTTCTTTTCAAGATTTTTCTTTTTGTGTTCATTAACATTTGCTATAATTTTTTCAACCGCAGTCCACACACCGTTAACCGAAAGCAACGATATTCCCGAGAAGAATGCCAGAAGCATAATCGGAACAAGGAACCCGGGTGAAAGCGGGTCGAAAACATTTCGACCCACAAAGGTAAACGAAATAAGTCTTGGCATAAACCCTATTACCGACAGCAGAATAAACCGCCAATAACCGAAATTGAATGAGCCGTAAATTCCCGATATGCTGTTAATCGGCATTCCCGGCACAAGGCAAAGTGCAATAAGCAAAACGGGGTTTCCCGTTCCGTCGCTTCTTATCAGTCTGCGAAGTCTTGCATTTTTGCTTATCATTTTCCACGCGCTTCCCGCCCCGAAGCGTTTGCCCGCGAAATACCTTATGCTTGTCAGCACGCAAAAACCCAGAACATTAACGGGAACGGAAAAATACATCGGAAGCACAACACCCGTGAGAAAACATACGGTTGATGTGGGGTATATGGGAATAAAGCTTTTTATCGCAAACAGAGCAAGAACCGCAAGAATAAATTCCCAGCGCTGCTCTATTGATGCAATTCTCTGCTCAAGGTCAAGAAGCTGCTTTTGTATTGCGGAATACCATCGCCACAACTCTTCAAACTGAAGAGAAAACAGCAACGCGCCTATCGCCAAAGACAAAACAAGAAATATTAATCCGCCGAAAAGCAGAATCTTTTTTTGTTTTTGCTTTTTCTTCAAACAATTCACCGCTATTCAGTAAATTTTTCTAACACTTTATTTTATATTATATTTTACATAGGGTCAATAATATTTCAGTATATTTTTATATTTTATTTTTTAAAATATGTGTTATAATGGTCATATTAAACATTCGGGAGGCAAAAACATGAAAATATGTATACTTGACGGATACACCGAAAATCCCGGCGACCTTTCGTGGGATTGGCTTTCGGCTCACGGTGAATATACCGTTTATGACCGCACCCCCGCCGATTTGATTTATGAAAGAGCCAAGGGATGCGATATAATCATTACAAATAAAACTCCGCTTCGAAAGGAGCTTCTTGAAAAGCTGGCTGATGTTAAATATATCGGTCTGCTCAGTACGGGTTTTAATATTGTTGATTGGGAATACTGCAAAGAAAAAGGGATACCAGTTTGCAATGTGCCAAGCTACAGCACATCCGCCGTTGCGCAGCTTACCTTTGCACTCATTCTTGAACACACAAATGCAGTTGCGATTCACAGCAATTCCGTGCATTCGGGTGAATGGAGCAACTGCAAGGATTTCTGCTATTGGAAAACTCCGTTATATGAGCTTGACGGCAAAACTCTCGGCATTATCGGCTTTGGCAAAATTGGCAAGGCAGTTGCAAAAATCGCTTCCGCATTCGGAATGAAAGTGCTTGTTTCAACCAACCATCCCGCACCCTTCGGAGATGTTGAGTTCGTTGAAAAAGACGAGCTTCTTGCAAAGAGCGATTTTGTTTCGCTTCACTGCCCTCTCACTCCGCTTACCGAAGGAATGGTTAACGCTGAATTCCTTTCAAAAATGAAGAAAAATGCCGTTCTTATCAACACATCAAGAGGTCAGGTTATTAACGAAAATGACCTCGCAGTTGCATTGAAAAACGGCGTTATTGCAGGCGCGGGGCTTGATGTGCTTTCGGTTGAGCCTCCCGCACCCGATAACTCCCTTTTGGGAATTGAAAACTGCTTTATAACTCCCCATATCGCATGGGCGGGATTTGAAACAAGAGAAAGACTGATGTCTGTTGTGAGAGAAAACATCAATGCATTTATGAACGGAAAACCGCAGAATGTTGTCTGGTAAAAAAATTAACGCTCCGAAAAAATCGGAGCGTTTTTCTTTTATAAAAGCACCTTTGAAAGGAAATCCTTGAGTCTGGGGTTTTGAGGATTTGAAAAGAATTCTTCGGGAGTATTCTCTTCCATAATAATACCCTCATCCATAAACACAACTCTTGTGCCTACTTCCTTTGCAAAGCCCATTTCGTGGGTAACAACAACCATTGTCATTCCCGAAACCGCAAGTTCTTTCATAACATCAAGAACCTCGCCTACCATTTCGGGGTCAAGAGCAGAGGTGGGTTCGTCAAAGAGCATAACTTCGGGGTTCATTGCAAGAGCACGCACAATGGCAACTCTCTGCTTCTGACCGCCCGAAAGCTGTGAGGGATAAGCATTCGCTTTATCTTCAAGCCCTACTCTTTTAAGAAGCGACATAGCGGTTTCTTCTGCCTCTTTTTTGTTCATAAGACCGAGTTTAACGGGAGCAATGGTTATATTTTTGAGAATGGTGAGATTATTGAACAGATTGAACTGCTGAAAAACCATCCCCATTTTTTCGCGGTGTTTGTTGATATTAACCTTTTTATCGGTAATGTTAACACCGTTGAATTCGATTGTGCCTCCTGTCGGCTCTTCAAGACGGTTGAGACAACGGAGAAATGTTGATTTACCCGAGCCCGAAGGTCCGATAACAACAACCACTTCGCCTTTTTTAATCTCGGTGTTTATGCCTTTAAGAACATCAAGAGAACCGAAGCTTTTCTGCAAATCGGAAACTTTTATAACAACATTATCAGTGGTCACTGTTACGAAGCCTCCTTTCAAGCAAGCTTACGCCCTTCTGAAGCACAAGAACCATTACAAGATAAATCAAAGCAACGGTTATGTAGGGAATATTCATGTTATAAGTAAATCCTACAAGTGCATTTGCACCCTTCATCATATCCTTAACAGCAATGAAGCTTGCAACCGATGTTTCCTTAAGAAGAACGATGAATTCGTTTGCAAGGGTCGGCAATGTGTTTTTGAGTGCCTGAGGAAGAACAATATAAATCATTGTTCTTACATAAGAAAATCCGAGGCTTCTGCCCGCTTCAAACTGACCGTTATCAATAGACATAATGCCCGAACGGACAATTTCTGCAACATATGCACCCGAGTTTACGCCGAATGCAATTATCGCCGCAATATTTTCGTGAACACCGTGCTGACCGAGCCACAAATAATAAATTATAAGGAGCTGAACAATAACGGGTGTTCCTCTGAATACGGTCAGATAAAGTTTGCAGATTGCATTGAGAAACTTTAATTTGCCTGTTTTATCGTAAGTTGAGCGGATTATTGCAACAACAAATCCCAACGCAAGACCGATAAGCAGTGCAGCAAAAGTGATTTCGATTGTTATAAGCAAACCGTCTGTAATATGCTTATAATTATCGTTTTTGATTAAAACATTGTTTATATCTTCTTTAAATTCAACAAAAAAACTCTTTACGGTTTCAACGAAACCTGCGTTCTCGGTTACTGTTTCCGTTGCCGACGCAAATGCGGGAACAGCAAAACACGCAATAAGCATTGCGGCAAGCGTAACAATCAGAACCGTGAGTGTTTTCTTGGATATTTTGAAATCTCTCATATTCTGCCTTTCATAAATTAAGGGCAAGCAAAAGCCTGCCCTTGACTCTTAAATAACCGACTCTTATTCAGCGGGGATGTACTTGTCAACGATAGCCTGGATTGAACCGTCTGCAGTAAGCTCTGCAAGTGCATTGTTGATTTTATTGAGAAGGTCTGTGTTGCCCTTTGCAACTGCGATTGCATAATCTTCTTCAGCATAAGCTGTTTCAAGGATTGCAAGACCGTCATTTGCAGCAACGAAAGCCTTTGCGGGCTCGTTATCAATGATAACTGCATCTACAATACCGCTCTGAAGAGCAGCAACTGCAGCTGCGCCGTTTGTGTATCTCTTAACGTTTTCTTCGCCGAAATCATCTGTTGAATAGATATCGCCTGTTGTTGCTTCCTGAACACCGATAAGCTTGCCTGCAAGATCATCAAGAGTTGCAATGCCTGAATTTTCTTTAACAATAACAACCTGAACGCCCTTTGCGTAGCTTGTTGAGAAATCAACACTGAGAAGTCTTTCTTCGTTAACGGTCATACCTGCCATACCGATGTTAACAACACCGTTCTGAACAGCACTGATGATGCCGTTGAAATCCATATCCTTGATTTCAAGCTCCATACCGAGCTTTTCTGCAATAAGAGCTGCAACTTCTGCATCGATACCTACGATTTTTTCGCCTTCATAATACTCATAGGGAGGGAATGCTGCATTTGTGCCCATAATGAGCTTGCCTGCGGGAGCCTGATCTCCGTTTGCAGCAGTTGTTGTTACATCATTTGCACCGTTGTTTTTATCACCGCAAGCGCAGAAAGCTGTTACTGCAAGAGCAACGATCATAACGATTGCAAGAATCTTAGCAATTTTTTTCATTGGTTTTTCCTCCAATATTAATTTGATGACTTTATTATAACATTATATTTCAAAAAATCAAGAATAAATTGTATTTTTATAATAAAATATATCGTAATTCGGATAATTATTCAAAAATCAATGCATTCCTGAAATCTTCAAAAAAAGGCGCCTCAAGCTCCATTTTTTCATTTGTTACGGGATGAACAAACGAACATTTTCGGCAATGCAGAAGCTGATGACCGATTTCGGTCATAAAATCTCCGTACATATCATCTCCCGCAAGCGGATGACCGCTGAAAGCCATATGAACCCTTATCTGATGGGTTCTGCCCGTTTCAAGATTAAGTCTGACAAGCGTTGCACCCTTGAATTTTTTCTCAACAGTCCAATGAGTAATTGCCTCTTCAACACCAAGCTCATATGAACACGCACGCAGGGTTTTCATCGGGTCGGGACGGTAAATCGGCACATCAATGCTGCCGCTTCCGTCAAGCTCACCTTTAACAAGGGCAACATATTCTTTTTTAACTTCGCCCGCAAGCTTTGCCGCAGAAAGCTTATTGAGAGCACAAACAACAACTCCCGAAGTGCCTTTATCAAGCCTGCCAACCGCTCTGAAAGTCGCATATTTCCCCTTTTGGGTGAGATAGCCCGCAACCGAATTTGCAAGCGTATCGCCCTGATGATTATGTGTTGGATGCATCGCCATAAACGGAGATTTGTTTATAACAAGAATATCGTCATCCTCATAGAGAATATCGAGCTCGGTATTCCGCAATTCAATCTGCGGTTCATCATCGGGAATGTTTATTGTTATAATATCGCCGCATTTAACCTTATCGATTGTTCTGATATGCTCGCCGTTGCAAAGCATACCGTCTTTTGCAAACTTAACGGTACGCATAAGCCTTGAAGAAATTCCGCAATGTCCCCTCAAAAAATGAATCACTTTTCTTCCGTCATATTCTTCGGTTACCGTGTAATCTATTTTTCTTGGCATATGCCCACCTCCTTTGCCGTTTGATTATAGCAAATCTTTAACTTTTATACAACCGATTGTTGAAAAAAATAAATTTATATGATAATCTAAATCAAACGGAGGTTTTGCTATGAAAAAAATAACCGCATTATTGCTTGCCTTATCAATGGTTTTTCTTTGTGCTTGTTCTGGCGATAAAGAAAAAGAAACGAGCAAAACAACAACACAAATTCAGGAATCAACAACAAAAGGAATTAAATATATCACAGAATGGGAAAGTGAGCTTCTGCCAGCCGATTTTCCTCCCCCGCCCGCAAAAGCCTATGGCGAATATGCTTCCGTTATTCCCGCAGAAAATGAATATTCGGGCATCTGCCACGATATAACCAAGCTTATTTTCTCCTGCCCCGAAAATGAATTTTATAATTTTGCTAATTCACTTATCGGCCACGGCTTTTTCGGAGGCTTCAAAAAAATCACGAACGGAACATTTTATGATGACGGTTTCAGGGGCGGTTGGAGTAACGAAAAATACACCGTTGTTATCAGCGAAAGCTCTTACGAAGATAACGGTGATTTGAAAATTTGCCTTAATATTGTTGAAAAATTTTCGGCATTCCCCGAAGGTCTTAAAGAATATTTCCCTGCATTTGATTTCCCCGCAAGGCAAATGGGAATTTATGCAGGCGCAAATTCCGAAGTTGATGAAACAAACGATTATCACGGAAAACCCGAACACATCAAATGGCAATGGCATATACGATTCAGAGATTCCTTTATCGGAGTTTCTCTTGATGATTTTTATAAATACTGCGACGAATTAACCGCCTCAGGATTCAACGGCGGATTTTCTTCTGACATTATTGACGGCTGTTCGGTAATAAGCACCGATATGATTAAAGGCGAAAACCTTGCTGCTTTTATGCTATATAATCAAACCACAAAAACACTTGAAGTTATTTACACAAACGACCCAAAATCAATAACGGGATAACAAAAAGAGCTGACCTCTCGGTCAGCTCTTTTCATTTAATCTTCAAGAACAAATGTTGTTATGCTTTTTGCGGGAAGTTGGGTTTTGCTTTCGAATTTTCCTGAATAAAATTCCGAACAGTTATTCTCCGCATCTGTGCGGTAAATTTTTTCGCCTTTATAATTTCCCGTTAAATTTATGTTTGCAGGCTCTTCCGAATTATTAACAATAACAATAACCGTCTGCTCTGCATTTCTGAATGCAACGCAGGCAAGCTTGCTGTTTTCTTCAAGGCTGTCCATAACCTTAATTCGGGTCATACCAGGTTTAATAAATGATGAAAACTGCTTATATGCATAATAGCGGCTGTAATTTACAAGCTCGCCGTTGATTCTGTCCATAACACCGTCGCCGTTAACGGCAGTCCAGCTTTGCCACGAAACTGCATTCATAAGGGTTAAATCCTGAACAATGATGTTTGCCATATAAAGTCCGCTTTCGATTGTTGTTGAATCAAGATTCATCGGAAGCTCGCACCATTCGCTCATTTCAAGCTTTTTGCCCTTAAACTGCTTGGCAAATTTTTCTCCCACCGCCGATTTAACGGGGATATTGTTATCTATCCAATAACTGTGTCCGCTGTATGTATCGCAGAAATCATTGAGAATTTCGCTCGCAAAAAATTTATCTATGTATTCATAGTATTCGGGAGAAAGCTGTCCGCTTTCGGGGCCGCTGAGTTTATAAGGCGAATTGCGTTTCTGCATTTCAAGGGCAAAGGCTTCAAGCACCGCAACAGTTTCGTCAGCGGTATAGTAGCAACCCTCCTGCCCTACCCATTCGCCGCCCCAGCTCCATTGGGGCTCATTTATGGGCGAAATTGCGGTTACGGGGTAACCCTGCTCAACAAACCAATCTGCTATTGTTAGAACATAATCAACAAATTTTGCATAGTTTTCTTTGGGGAGATTTGAATAATACGGCTCAAGACCGCCCGAGGCGTGCCCGCTTCCCGTCATTGAAAAATGGGGGCTGTTGCAAAAAAGAATAACCTCTTTTGCACCGTATTCAACCGCATAATCAAGAACTCTTCTTGCGTTTGCATCGCGGGTGAAATCAAATTCATATTCGCCCGTTTCAGCATTCAGAAAATAAAAACTTTCTGTTCTTCTGTTAACATCCCATATGCGGCAATCAGGGTTATCGTGCTCGCCGCCGCCAATGTTATAACGGAAAATATCAAGCCCGAGACCGGTTTCATCATCATAAAGTCTTTTTGCAATTTCGCGTGCGGTTGCGTCATCATCAATTGATTGCGCCCACCAGCAGGAGCTTGTTCCGAAACCTTCGAACTTCTGATATTCCATATAATTATTCACTCCGATTGTTTGGTTTTTTTCTGTTGTGAAAACCATAAACAAAAAAGTCTGAAGCGTTGCCATCAAAAGGCTTATTATTTTTAAAAACATATATTTCCCCATCCTTTTCAATAAGTTTATCACGAATAAAAATCCATGTCAATTATTATACAGCACTGTTGACAAACGCAAAAACATATGATACAATTCATTTAACAATTAGGTTAAATGTTAAATGAGGAGGCGATTATTTGAGCATTCAGAATACTCTGCGTGCTTTGGCAGACCCGACAAGAAGAGAAATTCTTAATCTGCTCAAAGAAAAAACCTTATCTGCAGGAGAAATTTCCGAAAGCTTTTCAATAAGCTTTGCCGCAATATCACGCCATCTTTCCGTGCTCAAAGAGGCTGATTTGATAAGAGATGAACGTGACGGGAAATTTATTTATTACACAATCAACACATCCGTGCTTGAAGAAATTATGCTCTGGATTACCGATTTGAAAGGAGATGCTTCAGATGATTAAAAAGAATTTAAAAACAATGATTATAACATCAATCATTATCCTGCTCCCCGTTCTTGCAGGTTTGATTCTTTGGGATAAACTGCCCGATGAAATACCCACTCATTTCAACATTCAAGGAGTTGCCGACGGCTTCAGCAGCAAACCTTTTGCTGTTTTTGCATTGCCGTTTTTTCTTCTTGCCGTTCAATGGTTTTGCGTCGCCGTTTCATCAATCGACCCCAAAAGTCAAAATATAAGCGGAAAGGCTTTGAAATTGGTTTTATGGATTTGCCCTGCTCTTTCTCTTTTGCTGGGCACGGTTATTTATTCTTTTGCATTGGGTTATGAGTTTAATATAAATGTTATAATGAATATATTCTTCGGGCTTCTGTTCATAGTAATAGGCAACTATCTGCCCAAATGCAAGCAAAGCTACACAATGGGAATTAAAATTCCGTGGACTCTCGACAGCGAAGAAAACTGGAATTACACACACCGACTTGCGGGGAAACTGTGGGTTATCGGCGGTTTGCTGATAATTTTTACGGGATTTTTAAAACAGTATTGGATTTTTGCGGCAATAACTGCTATAATGATTATAATCCCCGTTATCTGCTCCTACAGATATTATGTGAAGCATGATAAAAATAAAAATCCGTGAGGTGAATATTATGATTTTTGACAAAATTGAAAACCTTAATCTTTATTCGGGAATGGGCGAAAGCTTTGAACTTATTGCAAAATTCATAAGCGAAAACGATATGAAGGCTCTCCCCTGCGAAAGCTACGAGGTTGGCGGCGGCATCAGAGTAAGTCTTGCCGAATATGAACCCGGCGCGGGCGGAAAATTTGAAGCGCACCGCGATTATCATGATTTGCAATATGCAATAATCGGCGGCGAAACAATAGAGGTTATTCCCATTTCCTGCGCAACCGAATCGGGCGGTTACAGCCCCGACATTGAATTCTTCGCATCGCAGACCTGCGAAAGCACAAAGGTTTCGCTTGAAGAAGGCACCTTTGCATTCCTTGCACCGGGCGATGCTCATAAGCCCTGCGTTAAGCTGAGCAGCGACAAAATCAAAAAAGCGGTATTCAAAATTCCGGTATAACAAATATGGCTTGCAAAGAAAAATTCCTCTGCAAGCCATTTCTTTATTTATCAGTTATGTCTTTTTTGAAGATACTGCCTCATTAATAGAATTCACAACCGTCATACATATCCGAAAACCAGAGCATTTCAGACGAATTTTCTGCATCAAACACAAGCTTTTTTTCGCCTTCCGCAGTAGAAGTTTTCTGGTCATCCTCATCTTTTTCAACCATATCAAACACATAGGTAAATTTGCCGTCATCGGTATTGAGGATCATTCTGTCATTCTCTATTGTATATTCCCCCATTCCGATATAACTGCTGTATGCCGAAAAGGTAAACTGAAACATACCGTTATCATATAAACTGATGGTCGGCTTGATAATTTCTTTTGAATCTTCAAAAACACAAGTTCTTATAAGAGTTGCATTTGCCGTACCTCTATTGGGATACTGAACAGAGCTGATTAATGCATCAATCTTTTCTGCATCCGCATTATCTTCCTTTGAAATACGAACTGCAACAAGCCAACCTTCCATTGCGGTATCGCCACCTTCGGGATCAATCTCTGCAATGTTTACGGTAATTAAACCCTCTGATTTTGTGATATTATCAACAGTATATCTGTGAGCAGTTGTAGGTGACGAGGTATAAGCCAACAAAAGACTTGATGTGTTGAAGAATTCTTCGTTATATTCTGCTTTGACTTCGTTAAATGAAGGTGCATCAGAGTAGGATTTGTCAAAACTCATAAAACCGTTCATTTTTTTCATAAACGATTGCAGTTCATTTATATCTTCAATCTTTACCACCGGCATATATTGAATTTTGTTCATGTATACATTAGGCGATATTCCGCCGATTTCAATCATTTTGCTATAGGTTTTCTCGTTGTAACCCACAGGTATGCAATGCCAGCTTGCCGAAAGATTTTTAACAACGGGATTTTTCTGATGCTCGTTTATAAATGCCTCAACATCGCTTTGACGAATATCAATCTGAAAATCCCATTCATCACTTGCGTGGAGATAAATATACATAGGCACTGCTTCGGGACCACTGCCTCCGATTAAAAGAGAGAACATTTCATCTATCTCATAGTGCCTTATATATAAACCCGAACCCGTTTCAACATATCTGAATTCTTCAAAATCCGACCAGGTGAGCTTCTCTTTTTTATCAGAAAGAGTTATAACATCGGAAAGAGTAAGTGGTCTGTTCTTTGCGACAGCATTATAACTTTCAATTCCGCCGTATTGAGCATAATCAATACCGAAATGCTCCATTGCCAGTGCCTCGCACCTTGCAATCTGCTGTTTTACATATCGCTGAGAATCAATTCCTTTGTTATGAAGATAAAACGGGAATTTATCTTTTATATCCTTGGCATAATATGATCCGTCTCTCGGCTCCCAATACTCAACAAGCTTATATCCGCCGTTTTCTTTTCTGACGGTTATTGCTGTTGGAATATGTGCTCCGCTCTCTTCCTTAAGAACACCGTCATAGCTGTATTCCTGATACATAACCCAGAGATAAAGCGTTGTTTCCCCAAAGAATTTTCTTTTGCCTAAAACCTCATAATCAACACAGCAGGCATGATTTACGCTCTTTTCATTCTGAAAATGCTCTGCAATTCTTCCGTCTATGAATACGCTCAGTTCATCGTCGAGTGAATTATTATACTCCGTATCTGCCGAAGGTTTTTTTACAAGGTTAAATACGCTCATAATTCCGCCGTCGCTGAAAAACATCACAACGGCAACTTCGCCGTTTTTCTTATGAAAGAAAACATAATCTTTTTTGCCGTTATCATCCGATATTTCATAAACCTTCTGAACTCTGCCGATATTGATTCTTTTTCTGCCCTGCTCTTCAATCATTGAATTAAGCTCATTTACCGAAAAGACAGAGTCTTTAAGCTCGCCGATATATTCGCCCTCGCCGTTGCCGTAATCCTTATACACTCCGCCCGTTGAGTTTATTCCGAAGCTTAAATCGTTTTTATTCGTTTGCTTATCCTCTGTTACAACATCATCAAAAAGGCACTCGCCCGTTTCATATTTAGCATTGAAAATTGCCGAATTGTCAACGGGATTTGTCAAGAAGCAAACCGCAAGAACGATGCTTGCAATAATTGCAACAATGATAACCCAGAATGCAGGTTTTTTGTAATTAAGAACAGATTTGATTCTGCTCTTAACTCCCGTTTCACCAAAAGCAAGCGGGCAGGCTGCTATTGATTTTCTCGGCACACTGCAATTAATAAGTGCATTTGAATAATCCTTTTTAACTTCTGCACCCATCTCCCTTATTACCTTTTCATCGCAGGCAAGCTCAATATCTCTGCAAAGCAGAATATAGGCAACCCACAAAAGCGGATTGAACCAATAAACAGTTAAAAGCATAAATCCGAGAGGCTTCCACCAATGGTCACGGCGTTTAAGATGTGCCTTTTCGTGAGCGATAACAAATTCCATATCGGCTTCATTCATATCTGAAGGCAGATAGATGCGAGGCTTTAGCAAACCGAAAATAAACGGAGAATCTATTCTGTCGCAAAGCCAAATATTATCTCTTAACGGCATTGCTTCATTGAGCTTTTTGCTTATTTTAAAGCAACTCACTACCGTATATATCAGCATCGCAAGCATACCCAGAATCCATATGCACGCAAGCAAACTGAAATTATCTTTCAGAACGGAAATACTGTTGGTTTCACGCATTGCACTTCCGACTACCGCATCAAAAATCTGTGACCCGCTGTTGACATTGCGGTAAATCAGGTTACCCGATATATCGGGACCGGATTTATAAATATTTGTAACGGGCAAAGGCTCCGCACAGGGAACAAGGCTCAATGCACTCTCAACCGAAAAAGGCATTACAAGTCTGATTGCAATCATGCCCCAAAGCACACAGCTTATCCATTTCGGAGCTTTTTTAAGAAGAAGTCTGATTAAAACAACCGCCAGAACGAACCAGCCCGCCGTCATACTGACATTGAAAAGCTGCATAAAAACCTGACCTAAGGAATGGAACAAATCAATCATCTTTATCCCTCCTCATACTCATCAATCATTTTACGAAGTTGTGCAACTTCATCAGCAGTTAAATTCTTTCTCGATGTAAATGCAGCGAAAAAAGCAGGCAAAGAACCTTCAAAGGTTTCTTCAACGAACTTTTCGCTCTGCAAAGAGTAAAACTCCTGCTTTGAAATCAGAGATGTTACAGTTCCTTTGTTATTCTGAAAAATCCTCTTATCGCATAGTCTTTTCAGAACGGTATATGTTGTTGATTTTTTCCATTTAAGTATTTCTTCGCTGCGTCTTGAAAGCTCGGTTGAAGAAATCGGCTCGTTTTCCCAGATTATATCTGCAAATTTAGATTCAACCGCACCCATCTGATAATCATTCATAGCCAAATCCCCTTTTATTCTACATTTTGTAGGCCATCTATATTCTACACATTGTAGACCATTTTGTCAATATGGTTAACAAAAATTTCAAAAACGGGTATGAGCAGAAAAATATCATTTCTATGTTACGGCGGCAAATGCCGCTTTTTTTATTTTCTGGAATACATACAGTAAAATATAAAACTTTCTTCATAATACGGCAAAACAAACATAAGCGGCAAAAGCAAAATTCCGCTCAAAAGCCACGGAAGAAAACTGCATTTGAAGATAAAAATATCAAGCAGTTTTCCTTTGGTTTGCGCAATGCTCATTGATACTGCATTCTTTACCGTCACCGCTTCGCTGCCCGCAAAAAAATAAATTGCTTTTGAATATTTCTGAACAGAAACACCGAAAAAAATCAATGATACGGCAAACAGAACAACAACCCCAAAAGCGTTGATAATCAAGGAAATCACGCTCACGCTCATAAGCTTTATCCTCATATAAACCGCCGCAGAAAAAACTGCAGGCAATGAGATGAACGCGATAAAATGAAGCAGTTTCAGGCACGAAACATACGCTGTCAGAACAACGCCTTTTGCTGCTCTTTTCTTGGAAATTCTTGTTTTTGTTATGCCTTTTTCGGATAATTTCAAAAGCCTTGCCGAAAGCAAAAATTTTACGATACATACAAAAAATATCAAGGCGATAACGGATACGGGCAAGGTAAAAATAAGAATATTCATTTTTGCAAAAATCTGATTCAGCAGAACCGTTGACAGAATAACCGTGAGCATAAATATTACCGCCGCAGCAGGCTCAATATAATTTCCGCTCAATGCATTTCTTGCGGAAAGCTTCGCATAATTTTTCATAAAAACCACCAAAAAGAAATAGTCGGGAGAAGGCTCTCCCGACTATTTTTTGATGTTTTGATGTTTTTATTTACCGAAAACTTCTCTTATTTTATCGCCGATTGCAAAAATCTTATTCAGAACGGGCATTGCGATTTTATTGAATGAATCATAATATGAATCTCCCTCTTCATACTCGGGAGCCTTCTCACCCTCTGCAAAGTTGCCCATGGGAATCACTCTGAGATTGGGCTTATCATTCTGAAGGAACTGGGGATATTTGGGATTTGACCATACATCGTAATATTCATCGGAATAAAGGAACCACTTATACATTTCGCTGATTCCGTCGTGGCAGTTTGAATGAAGCATACCCTTGATAAACCAGGTGTGTTCGGGAAGAACGCAGGTTGAGGCGTCGATTCTGTTATCGGGTGAAAGGTGGTTATGACCGCAGTCTGCCTTGCAAACATAGTCCTCTCCGAGAGTTGAATCATAATCTGCAACCGTTCCGCCTACTGAAGCGTAGATTGTGTCAACGGTATTATCGCTGTCATTTTCCAATGACTCAATGAAAGGAGTTGCCTGAATATCATAGCCTGCAACTATCATAATCTTAAGTCCCGCATCAACTGCGCCCTCAAGAATTTCTTCTGCTTTGCACTGAACATTATAATGATAATAATCGGCTTTAGCAATAAGACCCGCCTGAGTTTCGGGGTCAAGGTTGATTTTCTTTGCTTCTTCATAAACAGCATCGGGAACAAATGCCCAGAGACCGAGAATTGTTCCGAAAACGGGAGTAAGAAGCTCATCAAAAATCTTATCCTGAAGCTCAACAAGAAGCTTGTCTGCAAGCGAATAAACTATATCAATAAGTCCGCTGTAGTAAAGTCCGTTAAAGAGGAAATAAAGAAGTGTGCTTCCGAAATCAACGGGAGGAAGAGCATCCACGCCGTAGTCAAGAAGTGCACGGGGATTAAGCTCAAGCTTTCTGCAAAGCAAATCGCCTGCCATTGATGTGCCGAGAATGGGGCAGCACTGGAAAATACAGCCCGCAACATCGTCATAGCCGTATTCGCTGAAATATGCCATAGCGGTTACGCCGCCCATTGAAGAAGCTCTGAAATAAACCTTATCGTGACCGGTAAGCTTCTTTACATGCTGAATAAAAGCATCAAGCTGACCCGCAATTTCAATGGGGTCAAGACGCCAGTCATAATGGAAATAATAATCTCTGTCAACGCCGTGTGCGGGGTCTGTGGGAAGTTCAATTTTAACTGATACATTTTCGTATGAATTTCCGTTTCCGTCAAGAGCCATTGCACCCATTGCACCGTCAACAGCATCAATAAGAACATCTGCAAACTTATCGTAATTTTTAGTTATCGGAAGAGTTATAACTGCGGGCAAAACCTTAAGAACAATTCCGATAATGGCTTTTGTGTCGGGTCTGAAAACAATTCTTTCATCTTCAGTATCTGCATTCTCATAAATATCGGTATTACCGAGGGGGCCTACATAAATTGTGGGCAAAACTCCGCAATCGCACTCATCCGAAGCAAAAGCGGCGGGAGCACAGATTGAAAAAAGAATTGCAACCGAAAGAATAAGAGCAATAAACTTTTTCATAGAAAAACATCCTTTCTTTTGATGGATATTATTGTATCACATATTTTTTATTCATACAATAGTTATTTTTATTTAATATATCATTGCAAAACAGTACATATATGTGTTACAATACCTCTTATAAATAATAGCGGAGGAAGTATATGGATTTATCTACCGAAAACAAACAGTCCGGCATAACTCTGAACAAAAAGACGATAGCTCTTATTTGCATATTACTTGTCGGAATTATGGCTTTTGCCGGAGTTCTCACTCAGATTATGCCCCGAGGATTATATGACCTTGACGAAAACGGAAGCATAATAAACGGAACATACCGCGAAATTGAAGATAAGATGCCGATATGGAAGATTTTTCTTGCTCCGATTCTTCTTTTCGGTTCCGAAAGCTCGCTGACGGGTCTTGCAATAATTCTTTTTATTGTTATCATCGGCGGCACATTCCTTATTCTTGATAAGTGCAATATTCTGAAATACATAATGGCGGTTGTTATCAACAAATTCGGAAACCGCAAATATCTTCTTCTCAACAGTATGATTTTCATCTGTATGCTTTTAAGCTCAACGGCGGGCATACTTGAAGAATCCGTAACACTTGTGCCGATTACCGTTGCTATTTCGCTCGCACTCGGCTGGGATTCATTTGTTGGTCTTTGTATAAGCCTTGTTTCCATTGCATTCGGATTTACCGCGGCAACCTTCAATCCTTTCAATGTTGTTACGGTTCAGAAAATGGCAGGCATTCCGATTTTTTCGGGACTCGGCTACAGAATAATTGTTTTTGCGGTTATTTATCTTGCACTTGCAGGCTTTGTTACTCTTTATGCAAAAAAGATTGAAAAGAATCCGCAAAAATCCCTCTGCTATGAAACTGATATTGCACTGCGTGAAAAATACAGACTTGATGACAGCATCGCAATAATCAACGATAAACAAATAAGCAAGGCTGCAAAAGCTTTTCTTTTCTGCCTTCTCGGTGTTCTTGCGGGAATAATTCTTGATTTTATTCTCGGAACAGAGGGAATGATTTCTCTCCCCTGCATGGCAATTCTGTTTTTCACGGGCGGTCTGCTTTCAGGATATTTTTCGGGTCTGCGAGGCAAAAATCTTTTCAGAAGCTTCGGTGAGGGAATCAAAACCGTTGCCCCCATTATTCCTCTCATTCTGATTATTCTTGCAATAACCTATATTCTTGACGAAGGAAACATTATCCCCACTATTCTCAATTTTGTTTATAATCTTATTCAGGGATTAAGCCCATACTCCGCAATTCTTATTCTTTTTGTTTTCATCGTTATTCTTGAATTCTTTATCGGAAGCGGCACCGCAAAGGCATTTCTTGTTATGCCTCTTGTTCTTCCTCTTGCAGAAATGGTCGGTGTTTCCGCACAGAGTGTTACTCTCGCATTCTGCTTCGGTGACGGCTTTACTAATCTTCTTTACCCCACAAGCGGAATTATGATTATTGCAATCGGACTTGTTAATATAACTTACGGAAAATGGCTTAAATTTTCCTGGAAGCTTTTTGTTCTTGAAGGGATTGTTTCCGTAGCGCTTATGCTGACTGCCATTGCGATAAACTACACTTAAGGAGACCTTTATGAAACTGAAATTCAATAAAGACGGAAAATTCAGAATTCTGCTTTTCGGCGATATTCACGAACATTACGATTATAAAACCAACCCGAAATTCAAGGATATGCAAAAGCTGATGAAAGCGGCAATCAATGAATATAAGCCTGATTTATGTGTGCTTCTCGGCGATAATTGCAACACCGATAAAATTGCTGATGCACCCGATGAATTCAAAGAAATGATGCAGGCGGTTGTTGAGCCCATAATATCCGCGAATATTCCCGTTGCCGCTGTTTTGGGCAATCATGAGCACGACCACGGCCACGAGGATGAAATTGTTGAGATTTATAAAAATCTCGGCGTTATAACAAGAAACGAAACAGCTCCCGAAATAACGGGCAATGCAAACTTCAAGGAGCTTCTTTATTCGTCAGACGGCGAAACTCCCCTTTTCTGCTTATGGTTTATCGACTCAAACAACTGCTATGAAGACAGAACCCTTTCTCATTACGATAATGTTCACGCAGACCAGATTGAATGGTTCGAAGAAGAAAGCAAAAAACTCCGTGAAATAAACAGCGGAAAGCCGATGCCCTCATTCATTTTTCAGCACACGCCCGTGCCCGAAGAATATGAGCTTTTGAGAAAAGCAAAGTTCTGGGAGCTTCCGATTGCTTTCAGAGGCTACGGTGCTCACAGCAACGCTTTCTATGTTAAGAAAAAAGGCTGCCTCGGCTATCACGGCGAGGGTCCCTGCTCACCCGATGTTAACAGCGGTCAGTTTGAAAGCTGGAAAAAGGTCGGAGGTGTGCTCGCAGCATTTTTCGGTCACGACCATCTCAACGATTTCAGCGGTTTTGTTGACGGTATTATGCTTGCGCAACATAAAACCGCAGGCTTCAGAGCATACACAGACGGCTGCAAAAGCTGTGTAAGATGCGTAACCCTTGATGAGAAAGATTTATCAACCTTTACACATGAACTCAAGCGTTTCAAGCAATTCGGTCTTAAATGCGAATCTCTCGGTCCTGTTATGAGAACAATTTCAGACAGACAGAGCCTTATTCTTCACATCATAGGCTATGCTGCCGCCGCTGCTGCGGGAATCGGTCTTATTGCATTTTTAATATCAAAATTTTTATTTTAAATTCGGGAGGATACCAAAATGAATAAAAGTGATAAATTAAGCAAATCCCTTATTATGAACATTCTTCTTTTCGGTTTTATGGGTCAGGTTGCATGGGCAGTTGAAAACAACTTCTTCAACCTTTTCCTTTTCAATGAAATCGGCGGCGATTCAACAGATATTTCAAATATGGTTGCCGCAAGCTCAATTGTTGCAGTTCTCACAACCCTCTTTATGGGCAGTCTGAGTGATAAAATCAACAAGAGAAAAATCTTTATCTGCGGCGGATACATTGTATGGGGCATAACCGTTATGGCATTCGCTTTCATTTCCCCCGAAAACGTTGCAAAAATTATGGGCACAACTCCCACAGCAGCAATCGCAACAACAGTTACACTTGTTATCGTTATGGACTGTCTTATGACATTTATGGGTTCAACCAGTAACGACGCTGCTTTCAACGCATGGATTACAGACATTACCTCACCCTCAAACAGAGCTAAAACCGAATCAATCCTTGCTCTTCTTCCCGTTATTGCTATGGTTGTTGTTACTGCTGCATTCGGCGCTCTCTCGGGCAGTTTCGGTTATCCCGCTTGCTTTATCGGTCTCGGTCTTATCGTTACCCTTTGCGGTGTTATCGGCATATTCTCAATCAAAGAATCCAGAAACGGTGTAAAATCAAATGTCAGCTTTATCGAATGCCTTACTTACGGCTTCAAGCCCTCGGTTATAAAAGCTAACAAGAGCCTTTATCTTTCACTTGTAAGTATGGGTATCTTTGCTATCGCAAGCCAGATTTTCTTCCCCTATCTTTTCATTTATGTTGACCACTATATTGATATGGAAACATTGAAGCTTACCGTGCCCACAGTTATTCTTGCTGTTGCGGTTATCGGCGGTTCAATTGCGGCACTTGTTTCCATTATTCTTCTCAGCGATAAAAAGGGCAAAGCACCCTTCCTCTTCCCCTCAGCAGCATTCTTTATCATCGGTCTTATTCTTGTTTATTTTGCAGATAAAAACATAATCTATTTTGCTCTTGCGGCAGTTGTTGCACTCGTTGGCTACGGACTTCTTATGATTATGCTCAATGCGGCAATCCGCGACTTCACTCCCGAGGACAAAGCAGGTCAGCTTCAGGGCATCAGAATGATTTTCTCTGTTCTTCTTCCCATGCTCATCGGCCCCAGAGTTGCCGCAAAGATTACGGAAATTTTCGCTACTGCGCAGTATCAGAATGAATACGGCATTATGGTTGATATTCCCGCTCCTCACATTTATCTCGGTGCGGCAGTTGCAGGTGCACTTATCGTTATCCCCCTCTTCTTCCTTGCAAAGGATTTCAAAAAGCAGAACGCAGAAAATAAATAATAATACTTTAAAGAAGGATTATTGATATGCATATTATAATCGTTGGTCTCGGAAAGCTTGGATTAACATTGACAAAACAGCTTATAACCGAAGGCCACAGTATTACCGTTGTTGACACCAACAACGAAAAGGTTACCGCCGCAGTTGACTCATATGATGTTATGGGTGTTTGGGGCAGCGGTGCAATCTGCGATACTCTTGAAGAAGCAGGTGCGGCTAAAGCAAAGCTTATTATTGCCGCCACCGCATCCGATGAAATGAACATTCTTACTTGCCTTATTGCAACCAGAATGGGCGTTGAAAACACCATCGCAAGAGTTCGAAATCCGGACTATTCTTCTCAAACACAGTTTTTGCGCAACGAACTCGGCATTAATATGATTGTTAATCCCGAGTTTGAAACCGCAAACGAAATTTCAAGAATTATCCGTTTCCCCTCCGCCGCAAATCTCGATTCATTCTCAAGAGGAAAGGTTGAAATCGCAAGAATCCGAATTCATTCGGATAATCCGCTTTGTGAGCTTCCTCTTTATGAAATCAGAAAAAAAACAAAAGCAAAAGTGCTTGTTTGTGCGGTTCAGCGAGGTGAAGAAGTTTATATCCCCTCCGGTAATTTCATTCTTAAATGCGATGATATTATCAGCATAACGGGCACCCGTACCCAGCTTTCAGCTTTTATGAAACAAACCGGTGTTTATAAGCATAAAATCAAAAATGTTATGATTATCGGCGGCGGAAGAATAGGCTATTATCTTGCAAAGCTTCTCACCGACACGGGCAGAAACATCAAAATCATCGAAACCGATACCAACAGATGCTATGCGCTTAACGATATGCTTGATGACTGCACTGTTATCCACGGTGACGGAACAGACCAGGAAATTCTTGATGAACAGCACATTGAAAACCAGGATGCTCTTGTTGCACTCACAGGCATTGATGAAGAAAACATCATTGTTTCCATGTATGCAGAATCAAAAGGCGTTAACAAGGTTATAACCAAAGTTAACCGCCATTCATATTCAATACTTAACGATATCGGTCTTGAAACGGTTGTTTCTCCCCAGATTGTTGCAGGTAATCTTGTTACCCGATATGTAAGAGCGCTTGATAACTCTGCGGGCAACTCACAGATAAAAACCCTGTATAAACTTTGCGAAGGCAAGGTTGAGGCTGCAGAATTTATTGTTCCCGAAGATGCGGGCTACGAAAACATTCCGTTCAAAGACCTGAAAATTCTGCCCAATATCCTTATCGGATGCATTAACCGTAACGGAAAAATCATTTTCCCCGACGGTAATGAAGTTATGAAAGCAAACGACAGCATCATTGTTGTTACCGCAGGCAGAATAGTTGAAGACCTTCACGATATATTCGTTTGATTTGCGGAGGTCTGAAATATGAATTATAAAATGGTTTCGTTCAGCATCGGCAGAATTCTTCTGGTTGAGGCTGCCCTGCTGATTTTCCCCGCCATAGGAGCAATTTTTTACGGTGAGGATACATTGCTTTCTTTTGCTCTTACCATTGCGGCTTTATCCGTAACAGGATTGCTTGCAGTAAGAAAAAAGCCTAAAAACCAAAACATTTACGCAAAAGACGGCTATGTTATTGTTGCTCTCTCCTGGATTTTAATGTCGCTTTTCGGTGCGTTGCCGTTTTTTATAAGCGGACATATCCCCCATTTCATTGATGCATTCTTTGAAACGGTTTCGGGATTTACAACAACCGGTTCAACCATTCTTCGTAATGTTGAGGCTCTCCCTAAAAGCCTTCTTTTCTGGCGAAGCTTTACACATTGGATTGGCGGTATGGGTATTCTTGTTTTTGTTATTGCGGTTATGCCCAAAACAGAAAGCACCTCAATGCACGTTATGAAAGCTGAGGTTCCCGGCCCCACGGTTGGCAAGCTTGTTTCAAAGCTCCGTGCTTCTGCCAGAATTCTTTATGGAATTTACTGCGCAATGACAGCAATTCAGATTGTATTGCTCGTTCTTGGCGGTATGCCCCTTTTTGACAGCATTGTTAACAGCTTTGCAACTGCAGGCACGGGCGGCTTTGCAATACTCAACAAAAGCATCGAGGGCTATAACAGCCTTTATGCCGAAATGGTAATCGGCGTGTTTATGCTTCTTTTCGGTGTTAACTTCAACCTTTATTATCTGATGATTATAAAGCACGGCAAGCAGGCAATTAAAAGCGAAGAACTGCGCTGGTATTTCGGAATTGTTACCGCTTCCGTTGTTATTATCGCACTAAGCCTTATTTCAACAAAACACTCTGCAGCAGATGCATTCCGCCACGCATTTTTCCAGGTTTCATCAATAATAACAACCACTGGTTTTTCATCAACAAACTTCGACACCTGGCCTATGATTGCAAAAACGGTGCTTGTTATTCTTATGGTTATAGGAGCTTGTGCAGGCTCAACGGGCGGCGGAATAAAGGTTTCCCGCCTTGTTATTCTTGTTAAAAGCGGGCTTCGTGACATCAAAAAAGCGCTTAACCCCAGAAGCATTGAAACGGTAAAAATGGATAAGAGAACGGTTGAAGAACCTATAGTTAAAAGTGTTTCCGTTTTCTTTGCAACCTATATGCTCATTATGGCGGGTTCTATGCTTCTTATTTCAATTGACGGCAGAGATTTCACAACAACATCAACCGCTGTTATCTCTTGTATAAGCAACATCGGTCCCGGTCTCGGCGCTGTTGGCCCCGCAGGAAATTTTGCGGATTTTTCAGTCTTAAGCAAAATAATTCTTTCATTTGATATGCTGGCAGGAAGACTTGAGCTTATTCCTATGCTGATGCTCTTCTCACCATATGCCTGGTCAAGAAAATACACATAAAAAAAGGATGCTTCGGCATCCTTTTTTTGGGGAGAATAAAATGAAAACAAAATTTTCAGACAAAAGTTTTTATAAAGCATTTTTTGTGATGACCTTCACAATGGCATTGCAAAACCTTATAGTTTTCGGCGTAAATCTTGCCGACTCGGTAATGATGGGAGCATACAGCGAAACAGCGCTCAGCGGCGTCGGAATCTGCAACAACATACAGTTTTTTCTCAATATGGCGGCATCGGGCATTTCTTCGGGAATGACCGTTATCGCCTCACAGTATTGGGGCAAACGCGAAAAGAAGCCCATATTCAGAGTTTCTGCTGTTGCAATATGGATAGGCTTTGTTTTCACAATGCTTGTGTTTTCTTTTGCCGCAATCGCCCCCGAAACGCTTATCAGGCTGTTTACCGATAAAGAAGCAGTTATTGCTCAATCGGTTGAATACCTGGATATTATAAAACACACTTATCTGTTATTTACTCTTTCAACAATACTTCTTTCAATCCTTCGCAGTGTTGAAACGGTTAAAATAGGTTTCTATGTTTCTCTTTCTTCTTTTGCGGTTAATATTTTCCTTAATTATATTCTGATTTACGGCAAACTCGGAATGCCCGAAATGGGCATCCGCGGCGCCGCAGTTGCAACTCTTGTTTCAAGAGCAATAGAATTCACAGTTATAATAATATACATATTATTAATTGATAAAAAGCTTGGAATGAGAATAAGGGATTTGTTTGCTGCCGATAAGCAAATGTTCCGCGATTATTTTAAAACGGGACTTCCTCTTATGATGAGCAGCGTTTCCTGGGGAATCGCAATGAGCATTCAGGGTGCAATAATCGGCAGACTCATTGAAAGCGCAATAGCCGCCAACAGCATAGCAACAACTCTTTTTCAGGTTGCAACGGTTATAGCTTTCGCTTCAAGCAACGCCGCCTGCGTTCTGATCGGCAAAACCGTAGGCGAAAATAAACCTATGGATATTATAAAACGCCGAAGCAAAAATCTTCAGCTTATTTTCCTTGTCATAGGCATTGTTTCAAGCGCAATATTGCTCATTTCAAAGAATCTGATTATTGATTTTTACAATGCTACGGCACAAACGGTTGAAATAACCAATCAGTTTATTTTTGTTCTTTGCATTACCGTTATAGGAACGGCATATGAAGCACCCTCCCTTTGCGGTATTGTATCGGGCGGCGGAGAAACATCGTTTGTTCTGAAAAACGACATAATTTTTATGTGGCTGATTGTTTTACCACTCAGTTTTCTGAGTGCATTTGTTTTTAAATTCCCCGTTGTTGTTACCTTTGCTTGCCTTAAAGCGGACCAGGTTCTCAAATGCGCTGTTGCAGTTGTCAAAGTAAACAGATTTAACTGGATAAAGACGGTTACGCGAGATGAATAAAAAAAATTACGGCTTGTCGTTTGACAAGCCGTTTTGTTTTATTTACCACTTGCAACCTTGGGCGGAACAGATGCCTTTTTGCGGTTGGGGTTTCTTTCAATAAGCGGTGCAACACCGTCATTAACGCAATTTGCGGTTATGCAAACTCTTTCAATCGTCTGGTCAGAGGGTGCCTCATACATAATCGGCATAAGAACACTTTCTACAATTGAGCGCAAACCTCTTGCACCTGTTTTCTTTTCAAGAGTTTTTTCTGCGATTGCCTCAAGAGCAGTTTCATCAAAATCAAGCTCAACGCCGTCAATGGCAAAAAGCTCGTGATACTGCTTTGTGAGTGCGTTTTTAGGCTGTGAAAGAATCTTAACAAGAGAATCCTTATCAAGCTCGGTAAGGCTTGTTACAACCGGAAGTCTGCCCACAAGCTCGGGGATAATTCCGAATTTAACCAAATCCTGCTGAATTACCTTTGAATAAAGATTTTCTTTTGCAAGCTCGCTCTTGCTTCTTACGGGTGCCTCAAATCCAAGAGCCGAACCGCCTATTCTTTTTTCAACTATCTGCTCAATACCGTCAAATGCACCGCCGCAGATGAAAAGAATATTTGATGTGTCAATCTGAATAAATTCCTGCTGCGGATGCTTTCTGCCGCCCTGGGGAGGAACATTGGCAACAGTTCCTTCTATAATCTTGAGAAGTGCCTGCTGAACGCCTTCGCCGCTTACATCTCTTGTTATTGAGGGATTTTCACTCTTGCGTGCAATCTTATCAATTTCATCAACATAGATAATGCCTCTTTCTGCACGCTCTATATCAAAATCGGCAGCCTGAATAATGCGGAGAAGAATGTTTTCAACATCTTCGCCAACATAGCCCGCCTCTGTAAGAGTTGTTGCATCTGCAATCGCAAAGGGCACATCAAGAATTCTTGCAAGAGTTTGCGCAAGCATTGTTTTACCAACACCGTTGGGGCCAAGCATCAGAATATTACTCTTCTGAATTTCAACATCACCGTTTTTTCTTGCGGCAATTCTTTTATAATGATTATAAACCGCTACGCTGAGGGTTATTTTTGCGCTCTCCTGCCCGATTACATATTCATCAAGCAAAGCCTTGATTTCTTTGGGCTTGGGAAGTGCATCGGTATCCAAACCTGTATGTCTTACCGAAGGTTCGGATTCTATTATGGAATTGCAAAGCTCTATGCATTCATTACATATATATACATTCGGGCCTGCAATCAGTCTTTCAACCTGATCGTGTGTTTTTTTACAGAATGAACACACAGGCGAAGCCTTTGTTCGTCTTTCATCATCTCTGGGCATATTTTGCCTCCTTAGAGTGGCGGAAGTAATCCGAACTGTGTTTTTTATCGGATGATTTCCGCCTTCCCTTCGTTAAAATACTCGCAAATCCTTTAAGGATTTGCTCCGTTTTGTGCCTTGGTAAGCCAAAAATCCTCACGATAAAAAATCTTCGACCTGAAAGCGAAGAATTTTAAAATGATTTTTGGCAGTTGAGTGAGCAGGAAGGCTGACGCCTTTCAATCACGAAACGCCGAAAAGCGTTGAAAAGACTCGCTTTCAGGCATTGTTCGGATTGCTCCCGTCACTCTAAGAAATAATAGCCTTATCTGTGAGCAATAACCTTATCAACAAGGCCGTATTCCATTGCCTGCTCTGCGGTAAGGAAATTATCTCTTTCTGTATCTCTTGCGATTTCTTCAATAGATTTGCCTGTGTTCTCTGCAAGGATTTTATTGAGTTTTTCTCTTGTTTTAAGAATATGCTCTGCGGCAATCTGAATTTCAGTTGCCTGACCCTTTGAACCGCCGAGAGGCTGATGAATCATAACCTCGCTGTTGGGAAGTGCATATCTCTTTCCTTTAGCTCCCGATGAGAGAAGGAATGCGCCCATCGATGCAGCCATACCCATACAGATTGTTGAAACATCACACTTGATATACTGCATGGTATCATAAATAGCCATACCTGCGGTAACTGAACCGCCGGGGCTGTTGATATAAAGACTGATGTCTTTTTCAGCATCCTGACCTTCAAGGTAAAGAAGCTGTGCGATAACAATGCTTGCGGTTGCGTCATTGACTTCATCGGAAAGCATAATAATTCTGTCATTCAGAAGACGGGAAAAAATATCATATGAACGCTCTCCGCGGTTTGTCTGTTCTACAACATAAGGTACCAATGCCATTTAAATCAAATCCTTTCTCCGCAATAAAAATTTGTTCTTTTAAAAAATTACGGAATAAACCGGCGATTAACACCGGTTTATTCCATCGCTCAATTTTAAGTATAGTACGCTTTCTGAAAAATTATTCAGCAGCTTCCTCTTTCTTTGCAGCAGCCTTCTTGGTTGTTGTTTTCTTTGCTGCGGGCTTCTTTGCAGGAGCTTCAGCTTCTTCACCTTCTGCTGCTTTCTTTGTTGTTTTCTTTGCTGCAGTCTTCTTTGCTGCGGGCTTCTTTGCCTTTGCGCTGTCAAGAACAACCTTGATTGCATCCTGCTTTGCAAGCTCTGCTGCAACTGTTGCTTCGGGAACAAGTTCCTTAATCTTTGCAACATCAAGCTGATACATATCAGCCATCTTCTGATATTCTTCGTTGATAGCTTCTTCTGAAGCCTTGATGCCTTCGAGTTCAATAATCTTTTCAACTGCAAGGTCAATCTTAACTTCTGAAACTGCACGCTCTCTCATCTGGCTCTCGAATGTTGCCTTGTCCATACCCATATACATAAGGTATGTGTCAAGGTCAATACCCTGCTGGCCAACTCTCTGTGCAAATGAGTTGATATCGTCCTGAGCTTTGTTGTCAAACATGCACTCGGGAATTTCACCTTCAACATTTTCGCAAAGAGCTTCAACAACTGCATCTTCAAATGCACGCTGTGCGCTCTCGTTCTTTCTGTTGAGAATATCTTCTTGGATACGCTTCTTGAGTTCTTCAAGTGTTTCGTATTCGCCCATATCCTTTGCGAATTCGTCATCAAGCTCGGGAAGTTCCTTAACCTTGATTTCGTGAAGCTTAATCTTGAAAACTGCATCCTTTGAAGCAAGCTCGGGAGCATACTCTGCGGGGAATGTTACGTTAACATCAAATTCTTCGCCGATTGAGTGGCCGATGATCTGCTCTTCAAAGCCGGGGATGAATGAACCTGAACCGATTGTGAGGCTGTATTTTTCTGCCTTGCCGCCGTCAAAAGCAACGCCGTCTACAAAGCCTTCAAAGTCGATAACTGTGATGTCACCGTCTTTTGCTGCTCTGTCGTCAACATCAACCATTCTTGCGCCTCTGTCAAGCATATGCTCGATTTCGTGGTCGATTTCTTCCTTGGTAACTGTTGCTTCGGTCTTTTCTGCGGTAAGACCCTTGTATGCTTTAAGTGTGATTTCAGGCTTAACTGTTACGTTGAATGCCATAACAACGCCTTCTTCTTTGCTCATTGACTTAACGTCAACGTCTTTGGGCTGGTCAACGGGATCGATGCCTGCCTCTTCATATGCAGCCTGAACTGCTTCGGGGAAAACGATTTCAAGAGCATCCTCAAAGAATACTTCCTTGCCGTAAAGCTTCTCAATCATCTGAAGAGGAGCCTTGCCCTTACGGAAGCCGGGGATAACGATTGACTTTCTCTGATTGAGATAAGCCTTCTGGATTGCAGCTCTGAAATCTTCTGCTGAAATTGAAATTTCAACTGCATAGGTGTTTGTTTCTGTTTTGTTTGCTGATACTAAGCTCATTTGAATTCCTCCGTTTGCTATTTTAACGCGTAAATTATAGCAAATTATTTTTTAAATTTCTATATATATTTATATTTTCTTATATTATGTGAATTTTAACATAAATTTTCCAAAACTTTTGGTTATATTGCCGAGTTTTCGGGTATATGGGCAGGGCAAAAGCCCAAAAAATCGCTTGAAATCAATGAAAATTTAATTCCGTCGGATTCTCCTGTGAATGCTGTTGCATGGGAATATGAATGGAGATGGCCGTAATAACATCTCTTTATTCCCTCTTCAACAAGCACATTATAAATCTCATCGCATTTCTGTGTTTGATTTATGGGCGGATAATGAAGAAAAACAACAGGCTCAAGCCCTGTTTCTTTTGCGGCGGCTATTGACATTTTGAGTCTGCCCGCTTCACGAAGAACAACCTTTTTATCTGCATCGGTTTCCGCATCAAAAAACCATCCTCTTGTGCCGCAAACGGCAATATTCCCGACTGCGTATGCATTATTGAAAAGAATACTTAAAGACTCAAGCGAATGCTCTCTGAAAAAATCATCGGCTTTTTTCTTTGTTGCCCACCAATAATCGTGATTTCCTTTAAGAATTATTTTTTTACCGGGCAGCGAATCCAGAAATTTAAAATCCTCATATCCTTCATCGAGATTCATACACCAGGATATATCGCCCGCGAGCACAACCGTATCATCTTCGCCCACAAGTCTTTCCCAATTATTTTTCAGACGCTGCTCATAATCTTGCCAGCCGTTGAAAATATTCATTGACTTGCCCGTAGCAATTGAAAGATGCGGATCTCCGATTGCAAAAAGAGCCATAGACATATCCTTTCCAAAAATAATTGTGTTCAAACCGTTCATAATATCATTACGGAGTTATTCCGAAAAAACTAAAAGGAGAACAGTTATGGACAAAGAAATAAGCGAGATTACCTGTTTTGCAAAAAACTGCGTTTATCATCAGGGCGATACAGCCTGCACAGCAAGCTCAATTGAAGTTGGCAATTCATCCGCGTGCAAGAGCGGCGAAACACAGTGCTCAACATTCAAAATGAACCCCAATTGCGCTGATAACCGCTGCTGCAATTAAATTCCGAGCATATCGAAAACAACCTGCTCCATGCTGTCCTTTGAGCAGCAACCGTTGAATCTCACAGCCTTATCTCTGAGATTTGCAAGCTGCTCGGGGCAGCTCTTGCCTGTTACGCTTGCAAGACGCTCAACCATTTCAAATTCGTCAAGGCCGTCGTTTGCACCATCAACAGCTTCAAGAACGGCTGCGCTGAATTTGAAGGGGCTTGCAGTTGAAGCGATAACAGCAGGAGTGTTATCTCCGCTTTCTGATTTGTAATCATAGTATACCTTGACTGCAACTGCTGTATGTGTATCGCAAAGATATCCTTTTTCATTGAAAATCTTTGAAATGGTTTCTTTTGTTTCTTTATCATCGCAGCAACCTGCCGCAAACTGAGCTTTGATGCTTTCAAGAGTTTCTGCATCAACCTCATACTTACCTTCTGAAGAAAGCTTGCTCATCCAGTCGCAAACCTTTTCGCTGCCTGCAACAGAGCAAAGAAGTCTTTCAAGGTTGCTTGAAATGAGAATATCCATAGAAGGTGAAATTGTTGTGAAGAATTCGCGGTTTCTGTTATAAACACCGGTTGTGAGGAACTCGGTAAGAACAGAGTTGCTGTTTGATGCACAGATAAGCTTCTTTATGGGAAGACCCATTTCCTTTGCGTAATAAGCTGCAAGAATGTTACCAAAGTTGCCTGTGGGAACAACAACATTGATTTCATCGCCCGCTTTGATTCCGCCTGATGCAAGCAAATCGCAGTAAGCCGAGAAATAATAAACAATCTGAGGAACAAGTCTGCCCCAGTTGATTGAGTTTGCAGAAGAAAATGCTTTACCGTTTTCAGCAAGCTTTGCAGCTATTGCCTTATCTGTAAAGATTTTCTTAACACCGCTCTGCGCATCATCGAAGTTTCCTTCAATTGCACAAACCGAAACATTATTGCCCTCCTGAGTGCACATCTGAAGCTTCTGCATGGGGCTTACACCGTCACTGGGATAGAAAACAAGGATTCTTGTGTTTTCAACATCCTTGAAGCCTTCAAGAGCAGCTTTACCTGTATCACCCGATGTTGCAACAAGAATAACAATTTCGGTTCCCTTTGCAGCCTTACCGCTTGCAACGGTAAGAAGTCGGGGAAGAATCTGAAGAGCCATATCCTTGAATGCGCAGGTAGGACCTTTGAAAAGCTCAAGGATATGAACGCCATCCTCTAACTTTGCAAGAGGGGCAACCTTTTTATCTGAAAAACCGGTTTCATAAGCTCCTCTTACGCATCCGTCAAGCTCTTCTGCTGTAAAATCGGTGAGGAAAAGAGAAAGTATTGACTTTGCTCTGCCGATATAATCGAGTGAAGCAAGCTTTTCAATTTCACCAAGCGAAACTGCAGGAAGAGTTTCAGGCACAAAAAGTCCGCCCTCTGCGGAAATACCCTTTGTTATTGCCTGAGAAGCACTTACTTTGATTTCGGGATTTCTTGTACTTACATAATTCATCAAAATCATCCTTTGATTAAAATAATTCAAATTATTATATCATAATATTTACAATTTGTAAAATGTTTTATTTAAAATAAAAATTAAATCTCCGGCATTGGAGCAACTTTTGTTCTTATACCGTTATATCGGAACGGCTCTGAACTTAATTTTATAACAATTTTATTGTAAAGCTACTTTACTTTACGCTTTGAACAATTTTTATTCTTTTTGCTAAAAAGCAAAGTGACACTCAATAATGTTCATATCCGTAATCCGTTATATATCAAGAATTTCAGAGCTTTATATATTTTTTATCGGTTTTGTAAAATTTGAAGTTTCTTTCTGTTTGCTTGAGATGTTTGTAAAGTTATGCTGCTTTACAAATGTTGCAATTGATTTACTCTAACCGTTGAAAGCATTCTCAATATAATTTATTTTTGAGAGCGTATTATCATCATTCAGATACACTTCACAAACATCAAATTGCATTTCTCCGCTGAATTTTGTGTATGAAACATAATACTGTGCAGTAAGATACATTTTCTTTTGCTTTGCTTCATCTACCGCTTCCATCGGTCTTGACTTTGTTGAGATATTTCTCGCCTTAACCTCAACAAAATATACTTTTCCGTTTTTTGATGCTATAAGGTCAATTTCGCCGAAACGGCAGGAATAGTTCGAGTTAAGAATTTCATAGCCGTGGTCACGCAGATATCTTGCGGAATATATTTCGCCCCATGCGCCCGATTTGTTTTTTATCATTACTTTTCACCCGTAAAGCTTTTGAGGAAAGATAAACGGTGATGCTCGGAAATCCCGTGCTCTGTGAGCATTTCATAGTGAAGTTTTGTGCCGTAACCCTTATGCTTTGAGAAACAGTACTGCGGCATTTCCTTATCCAATTCAAGCATATATCTGTCTCTGCTCACCTTTGCAAGAATTGATGCCGCCGCAACAGAAGGGCTTTTGGCATCGCCCTTTACTATTGTTTCGCCGTCTATTGAAAGGGCGGGCATTCTGTTGCCGTCAACAAGAGCATAATCCGCAGGAATATCAAGACCTTCAACAGCTTTTCTCATTGCAGAAAAGGTTGCCTGAAGAATATTTATTTCGTCAATCACCTTTTCATTTTCACTCGCTATTGAATAGCTGATTGCCTTTTCTTTTATTATATCAAAAAGTTGATCTCTTTTCTTTTCGGAAAGCTTTTTTGAATCGTTAAGACCTTCTATTTCGCAATCCTCAGGCAAAATTACCGCCGCAGCAAAAACGGGACCTGCAAGCGGTCCTCTGCCCGCTTCATCAACACCGCAAACTGCTTTATAACCTTTTAAAGCTGCGTTTTTTTCATATGTATAATCCATATTTCCTCCTAAAACTAATGCTGCATCAAAATGACGCAGCATAGATAATTATCAAAGAAACTGTTTGTCTATAACCTCATTAAGTATATCATAAAGATACTGAAGGCTGAAATCCGATGTTTTGCTCAGAACTCCGTGTTTTGAAGCAAGCTCTTCGTTATAATCCGAAAGAGGATAAATTCTTACATTTGAAAAATTATATCCGTAATGGGTAACAACGCCTGAAAACTTAACATTTTCAAGTGTTATTTCACCCGATGCATTATTCTTTACAACCTCAAAATTGAGCATACCGCCCAGCATTCGCGGGCCTCTGTTCTGCGCAGAAATAAAGTTTCCGAGTGAATATGCAACAAGGGTTTTTCTGCCGTCATTATTAACGATATATTCAACAGGCTGAATAACATGGGGATGTGTTCCGATTATAACATCCGCGCCCCAGGAAGCAAGCTTTTCTGCAAGAGTTTTCTGCGCATCGGTGGGTTCATGGGTATATTCATTTCCCCAATGAGCATTAACAATAACAATATCCGCAGTTTCTCTTGCTTTCATTATTCTTTGCTGAAGCACATTTTCATCTGCCGCACGCATAAGAATAACCTCGGTATCGCTCGGCAAGCTCAATCCGTTTGTTGATTCGGTAAAACCAAGATATGCAATCTTAACTCCGTTAACCTCATTCATGGGAATATTGGCAAAATCATCGCTGTTAAGATATGCACCTGTTGTTATTGCCTTCTTTTCTTTCCAGAAATTTATTGCAGAAACAAGACCTTTTTCGCCGCAATCCACCGAATGGTTGGTTGCGATATTGAAAACATCAAAGCCGATATCAAGCATCTCTTCTCCGACTTCAACGGGTGAGTTGAACTGCGGATAGCTTGAAACGTTGTGTTCGGTTGAAATTATTGTTTCCTGATTGAGAATTGCCACATCGGGTTTTTCAATCAGATCGGCAACCTTTTCATAGTCATACGAAAAATCATAGCCGCTGCTTGTTCTTGCCGCCGCCTGATTATAAATTGTATCGTGAATAAGATTATCACCAACCGCAACAAAGCTTACCCTTGAAAAAAGTTCCTGCTGAGAGGTTGTTGTTTCGGGGTCTGCTCCGGGCTTCGCACTACTGCTTATTCCCAAGCCGTCATTCTTTCCAAAGAATATTACTGCAAGAGCGATAACATCAACCACAAGGATAACGGCAAGAAATATCGCCATTTTCTTTCTCATAATTATTCTCCTTTTTTCGGAGTTAAATCAATCCAGCGTTATTTTGCCGAGCTTGCCGCTTCTGTATTCATCAAGAAGCATAACTGCGGCTCTCTCGGTATCATACTCGCCTTTTCTCAAAAGCATACCTCTTTTTGCTGCTATCATTTCAAGCAACACATAAGGTTCTTCTATATCTTCAAAATCTGATATTTTATATCTTTCTGCAAGGCGGTCGGGATAATTCTTCTGCATAACAACAAGCAGACGCACGGCGATTTCCTGCGCATCAAGAATTTCATCCTTGACCGAGCCTATAAACGCAAGCTTGAAGCCCACTTCGGGGTCTTCAAATTTTGGCCAGAGCACACCGGGAGTGTCAAGAAGCTCTATGCCCGAGCCTATTGCAAACCACTGGTTGCTGCGTGTTACACCGGGCTTGTCCGCAACCTTTGCACGGTTTTTGCCTGCCATACGGTTGATAAACGAGGATTTTCCCGTATTGGGAATTCCCACAACCATAACTCTCAAAGCCTTGCCGCCCATACCCTTTTCGGTATTTGCTTTTATTTTTTCTTTAAGCAGCTCTCTTACCGCACCCTGAAATTTTTCAAGACCTTTTCCGCTTCTGCAATCAACGGGCAAAGCAACTATTCCCTTGCTTTCAAGCTCTTTGATTTTTCTTGCGGTTGCCTTATCATCTGCAAGGTCACACTTATTGAGCAAAACTATTCTGGGCTTTGCTCCGACTATTTCATCAAGTTCAGGGTTTCTGCTGCTTTCTGGTATTCTTGCGTCAACAATTTCACACACCGCATCAACCAAAGAAAGGCTTTCTTTGATAAGTCTTCTGGTTTTTGCCATATGCCCCGGAAACCATTGAACAATTAAATTCTCATTCATAATCGTATAGAGTGACGGAGGCAATCCGAACTGTGTTTTTTATCGGATGATTTCCGCCTTCCCTTCGTTAAAATACTCGCAAATCCGTCAAGGATTTGCTCCGTTTTGTGCCTTGATAAGCCAAAAATCATCTCGATAAAAAATCTTCGACCTGAAAGCGAAGGATTTTAAAATGATTTTTGGCGGTTGAGTGAGCAGGAAGGCTGACGCCTTTCAATCACGAAACGCCGAAAAGCGTTGAAAAGACTCGCTTTCAGGCATAGTTCGGTTTGCTCCCGTCACTCTATCTTAAAATCTCCGAAAGGCATCATTCTGAAAAGTGCCTTTCCCATAATATATTCTTCTCTGATAAAACCTACCCTGCTGTCACGGCTGTCTGTTGAGGCATTTCTGTTATCACCCATAACAAAAACATGTCCCTCAGGAACGGTTACGGGTTGATAAAAGCTCTCTCTGTCGTGAGTCGGCTCTGCAATATAGGGTTCATCAAGTGCAACGCCGTCAACATAAACAATGCCTGCATTAAAATCAATATCAACCGTCTGACCTTCTGTTGCGATTATTCTCTTAACAAGAACATCCTCAACATTGTTGGGTTGGCAGGTAACAACAATATCTCCGTATTCGGGTTTGTCAATATAAGCCGAAAGAATTATTCTGTCACCGTTATGAAGAGTGGGATACATTGAGTTTCCCACTACGCCCACCGTTCTGAATATAAAGATAAATGACACCGCAACCGCTATAACAGAAGTTGCAATGATTGAAACAAAATCATAAATACCGTTGCTTTTTTCTTTGACGGTTTTATTTTCTTCTGCCATCAGTATCACTTCCCATTAATTTATATCATATATATCCCAATCCGAAGCGGGATAAAATCTGAACAACGCTTTGCCAAGCACATAGTGAACATCTATCATACCTATCTTGCTTGAACGGCTGTCAAGAGAATCGTTTCTGTTATCCCCCATAACAAATATTTTGTCTTTACCAACTGTTACGGGAAAAACAACATCATAGCTGAGTGTGGTTTTATCGGCTATATAAGGCTCATAGATTTCTTCGCCGTTAACAAAAACCTTGCCTTCCTCAAAATCAATATCAACCGTATCGCCCTCTACGCCGATAACTCTTTTTATAATCGGCACATTTCTTTCCCAGGGCTGGTTAACAACCACAATATCTCCTCTGTCAAGATTCACGGTTACTCCCGAAACGGCAAGCCAGTCGCCGTTCTGAAGGGTGTTATTCATTGAATCGCCGTCAACACCGACAACTCTGAAGGCAAGCGCAAAAATCAGAAAAACCGTTATAATGGCACCTTTGAGAGAATCACATGCATCATATATTACGGAAGCAACGGCGCCTGTTTTCTCTTCTTTTTCGAATTCAACCCAGAATTCTTCAATTTTTCTCACAAGCACACTCCTTCCGTTAATATATTACCTGATATAACAATAAAGGTGTAACAACCGAAAAATTGTTACACCCTCAATGTCAATTATCTGATCTCTTCCTTAACCTTAGCTGCCTTACCAACTCTGTCTCTGAGGTAGTAGAGCTTGCTTCTGCGTACACGGCCGTGTCTTACAACTTCAACCTTAGCAACGTTGGGAGAATGAACAGGGAATACTCTTTCAACACCAACGCCGTATGAAAGACG
>JAZOVH010000044.1:0-43092 GCA_045658585.1 Acutalibacteraceae bacterium
CACGAGCCTAACGAGGACGGTATCGGTGAGATACTTGCCAAGGGCGAAAATATAATGCTCGGATATTACAACGATGAAGATGCGACCAAGGCGGTATTCCGTGACGGCTGGTTCTGCACGGGCGACCTTGGCAGAATGGATCCCGACGGCGGTCTTTACATCACGGGCAGAAAGAAGAACGTTATAGTTACCGAAAACGGCAAGAACGTTTATCCCGAAGAGCTTGAAACCAGACTTTCACAGTTCCCCGAAATCGGCGAGGTTCTTGTTATTTCTTCAGAAGAAAACGGCGAAACCGCGGTTAAGGCAAAAATCTTCCCCAACCTTGATTATATTAAGGAAAAGCTTGGCAGAAAGCCTGCCAAAGATGAAGTTGAGAAAGCAATCAACGGCGCAGTTAAAGAAGTTAACAAAAAAATTCCCGGCTACAAGAGAATCAAGATTGTTGAGGTTCTTTCCTCTGCACTTGAAAAAACAACAACCCAGAAAATCAAGCGTTTCGGCAAGAATATTAAATAAAATCAACCTGCTTTGCATATGCAAGGCAGGTTTTCTTTATATATCAGGCTCATAAAGCGCCGTCACCGCCGCTCTCACCGCTTCGGGGGAAGGCTCAATTTCTGTTATCTTCTTTGAAAACTTTATATTATTTTTCAGTACTGTGCCGCCGAATGTTTTGTTATCGCCGATATTCTTAACCGTTTCGCGGCATAATTCAAGCATTGCCGTGTATCCCTTTCCGCCGCAAATCCACTGTGCATACCGTGCAAGAATTTCGGTTTCATAAGAAAATAATTTGTTTTCGGAATTAATTCCGAGTGCGGTTACGGTTCTGTTATCGGCTTCTCCGTTTGGTTCGATTGAATTTGCAAGCTGAAATTTTTTTATGCTTTTTCGGGTTGTAAAATCATAAATTCCGTTTATTTCGCCCGAATAATATCCCTTGTTTTTAAGCATTCTCTGAACGGCGCTCACTCTTTCTCCGCTGCTTCCCAGACCCATTGCATAAGCCTCGTATTTTCCCGCCGCAACAATTAAAATCAGAAAAATCAGATTAACCGCAACTGCAACCGTTATATTCCACGCAACCTCATTTTTTTCGCTCATATTCATCACACCTCTGTTTTATTTTAAAAAACAAAAATAATTTTATGTCTGTTAGGTTATTGTTATTTTAAAGAAAATACACAATATATGGCGAAAAAAGAAATATTGGGCACTATTCACAAAAAGATTTTGTTTGTGTTGGCAAAAAGTTGTTGACAAAATTCAAAAATTCATTTATTATAATCGGTAAGAGGATTTTAAGAGGTGTATCAATGCACGAAAACAGCAAAAAAAACCTCAGCGAAGAAGAGCTTGCGGTGCTTGCCGCAAACGGCGACGATGAGGCAATGAGCCTTCTCATAACTGCCATAACTCCAATCGCAAAAGCCAAGGCGGCAAAATATGCCGAAGCCCGAATTTCCGATGAAGATTTGTGCCAGGAAGGCATGATAGGTTTTATCAAAGCTGTTTATTCTTTTGACCCCTCAAAAGGCGTCAAATTCAGAACATATGCAAACACCCTTATAAGAAACGAAATTTATTCGGCATATGAAAAAATGTGCAACGGCAAAAACGAAGCGTTGACGGGTGCCCTTTCTCTTGAAAACGGCGCAGAGCAAGGCTCAGGCGTTGCAGAAAGCGCCGAAAATATCGTTGTTGATTATTTTGAATATCAGCGAATAAAAGAAATCCTCAAAAGCAATCTTTCTAATTTTGAGCAGCAGGTTATTAACCTCAAAGCCCGGGGAAAAACCAGATTACAGATAGCCGAGGTGCTTGATTGCAGCCTCAAATCCGTTGACAATGCTTTTCAGAGAATCCGAAAGAAATTGCGAGACAAAGTTTAAAAATTCCCGAAAGGGAATAAAATATGCCCCCGTAGCTTAAAGAATAGCGTTGTTAAACAAAGATGACGGTGCAATTCCGTCCAAGGGCGAAAAATATTTTCAAGCGAGGTTAAAAATCATGTACGAAGACAAAACTCTCATCTGTAAGGAATGTGGCAACGAATTCGTTTTCACAGCCGGTGAACAGGAATTCTATGCTGAAAAAGGTTTCGTAAACGAACCCCAGCGTTGCAAGGCTTGCCGTGATGCAAGAAAGAACGCAACCCGTGGCGAGCGTGAATGGTTTGAAGCAACCTGCGATTCCTGCGGTGGAGTTGCTAAGGTTCCCTTTAAGCCCCGTGAGGACAGACCTGTTTACTGCAGCGAGTGCTTCGCAAAGAAGCAGGAAGAAGCATAATCCTGGAACCAAAATATATGCTGATTTTACCCTCTTGAGTAACCCTCAAGAGGGTTTTATTTTTTCAGCACTATTCCGACCACCATTCGCTTTTCCATATTCTTTCAATGAGTTCATCGGCAATTTTTCCGCTTTTTTCAAAATCCATAGCCTCAATATAAGCGCTTTCAAGCTCATCATGGACTGTTTTTGCGGAAATCAAAGCGGAAACCGCCTCATCAAGCAGCTCTTTTGATGCTTTTTTTGAAAATCCGAGCCGTGCCTTATATTCTCTCATTTTATCGGAATCATAAAACCTGCGAAGATTAACGGTTTTGGTAGGAATAAAATCAAGTCTGCAAAGCTTATCTCGGGTAAAAAATCCGAGCGAAAGCTCTTTGATGATGATATGCCTTAATCCGTCATTTGTCAGCGAGGGGCTTGAAATAACCGAAAAACCGTTTGCAAGTGCATAGGTGCGAAGCTCTTTTATAAGCTTTGCCGCCGCAACGCCGAAATCATCCTCAAAAACAATTTTAAAATCGCAAAGATAATTTACCGTTGTAGAAAAGAAGAAATATCCCTCGGGTGTTATGGCATCGAGCATTCTTGTTTTTTCAAGACCGATTTTTCCCGAAGGTCTTTTAAACCATCGGCTTGCAAGGCGGGTTGCATATCTTTCGAGCCTTCTTTTATCAAGGCATTCTCTGCATATTCTTTCGCCGTCTCCGAAAACGGAAAAAGCAGAATCAATAAATCTGCGGCTTCGCTTGTGGCAGGCTTTGTTTTCATCGGTAAGTTTAATTATTTTTTCTTTGTTTTCAAGCAATTTTGCCTTATCCCAACAATCGCCGAGGTTGATTATTTCCCCCGTTGCACCGGGATATTCGGGGTCAAGAGTGTGGGGCGAAGTGCCGTCGCAAATGCTGACCCGAAGCGAGGGAAAAATAACACCGTCAAGCGAATTCGGGTCTGATGAGCAATATATTCTTTCGCAGTCGATATCTTTTTTTTCCATTTCATCGGCAATTCTTTTCATAAGAGAAGATTTGCCCGTGCCGGGCCCGCCTTTTATGATATAGGTATACTGACCTTCAATTTTCGGAGTAAGCTGTGAAAAGCAGGAGAAAAATCCGTTTTTGCCGCTTGAGCCGAGAAAATATGATTCTTTCATATGATAGCCCCCTTTAAAAACATACTATTCGTAAATCCTGATAAATGTGAAAAAAAGACTTGTTTTTTAATGAAGTTTTTTCTTTTTTGGGGTAAAAATCAAAATATAGCCTTTAAAAACAAAAATTTCACTTGATATTATTATAATTATATTATATAATAATACGGTAAGGTGAATGGAATAAACTGACCTTGCCTGAAAGTTAAACTTTTCAGAGTTTGAAGATGTCAATTTTCCTGTAACCTTAATAGCCAAAAATCAGCTGAAAATTCTTTTCTTTCAGGTCAAAGAATTTTCACGGTGCGGATTTTTGGTCAATCAAGGCACAAAACGCAGCAAATCCTTTCGGATTTGCGAGTATTTTAACGATGAGTGAACGGAAATCAGCCCGTGAAAATCACGGTTCGGGTTATTCCATTCACCTTATGCAGAGCTTTCTTTTGGTCATGTGGCGTGTGGGTCCTGTGCGACAGGACACCGTGAACCATGTCAGGCGGGTGAACCGAGCAGCATTAAGCGGACAGTTTTGTGCGCCACAGTCTGCCTACCGCCATATGACCAAGATAAAGCTCTTTATTTTTTAATGAGGAGGGTGAACATTTTGTATCAGGCACTTTACCGAAAGTGGAGACCGAAAACTTTCAGCGATGTAAGCGGTCAGCCTCATGTTACAAAAACCCTGCAAAGCCAGCTTGAAAGCGGCAGAATATCGCACGCTTATCTTTTTACCGGTTCAAGAGGAACGGGCAAAACCACGTGCGCAAAAATTCTTTCAAAAGCAGTCAACTGCCTTTCTCCCGTTGACGGCAACCCCTGCAACGAATGCGAAATCTGCAAGGGAATTGAAAGCGGAGCAATTCTTGATGTTATTGAAATTGACGCCGCCAGCAACAACGGCGTTGACAATATCCGCGATTTGCGTGAGGAAGCTAATTTTACACCCGTTAATGCAAAATACAGAGTTTATATAATCGACGAGGTGCATACGCTCTCAATCGGTGCTTTCAATGCACTGCTCAAAACTCTTGAAGAGCCGCCCTCACACGTTATTTTTATCCTTGCAACAACAGAAATACATAAATTGCCCGCAACAATTCTTTCAAGATGCCAGCGATTTGATTTCAAACGTATTTCGCCCGAGGATATAACCGCAAGACTCATTTATGTTGCCCAAAAAGAAAACGCAACCTTAACCGAGGGAGCCGCAAGCCTTATTGCAAGAATTGCAGACGGCGGTATGCGTGACGCTTTGTCACTTCTTGACAGATGCTTCGCAATGGGCACCGAGGTTGATGAAAACGCAGTCAGCGCGGCGGCGGGAATTGCGGGAACAATGCATCTTTTTGCTTTCTCGGAATTTATTGCAAACGCTGATTTCACCAACGCATTAAAACTTGTTTCAAAGCTTCACAGCGAAGCCTGCGATATAGACAGTCTCTGCACCGAGCTCACTCTTCATTTCCGCAATCTTATGGTTGCAAAAACCGTTAATGACTGCGACGGACTGATAGTTTGCTCAAAGGATGAAATGCAGAAACTTAAAGAAAGAGCCGCACAGCTCAAACTTTCAAAAATACTTTCGTGCATTGAAATTCTGGGTCAGACTGCAAAAAATATAAAAAATTCGGCTAACAAAAAAATTCAGCTTGAAGCCGCAGTAATAAAAATGTGCGGACCTTCATCGGGCGATAATTCTTCTGTTTCTTCGGAATTTGAAGAAAGAATTTCAAAGCTTGAAGAAATGCTTGCTTCGGGATATAAGGCTGCTCCCGCACCCGCGGAAAAGCCGAAGGCTCCCGATCCCGCAAAACCTGAACCCGCACCTGCAAAAGAGGAAGAAAAGGCAGAAGAAACCCCGCCTCTTCCGCAGACACCGCCCGCAGAAGAAGCTCCTCCCGCAATTTCAGACGGAGCATTTTCAGGCTGGTCCGATGTTCTCGATAAACTTCTTAAATATGATATTCCTCTTTACGGAATCCTCGCAGGTTCTTCCGCCAACATCAAAAACGGCAGACTTGTTATTAATTCCGATAATCCCACGCTTTATGATTTTATCTGCACCGATACTCACTATAAAGAGCTTGCAAAGGCTGTTTATGAGGTTGTTGGTCAGAAAATGAAAATAGCGGTTGCAACCGCAGAAAAACCCAAGGCATCTTCAAGCCCCCTTGAAGAGCTGAAAAACAAAATCAATAAGTTTAATAATAACTGACGGAGGTTAACAATATGAAAGCAAGAATTCCCGGCGCTCCCCAGGGCGGCAATATGATGAAAAAAATTCAGGAAATGCAGGAGAATATGACCCGCATTCAGCAGGAAGTTGAAGCAACCGAATTTTCATCAACCGTAGGCGGCGGAGCCGTTGAAGTTGTTGTAACAGGTGCTCACGAGGTAACAGCTGTTAACCTCAAGCCCGAAATTGTTGACCCCGAAGATATTGAAATGCTTCAGGACCTCATCATTTCGGCATTCAACGAAAGCATCCGCAAGGCAAACGAAGCAATGGAAAAAGGCATGGAGCAGGCTAAAGGCGGTCTCTCCATCCCCGGTCTTTTCTGATGAGCGGATTCACACCCTCGCTCGATAAACTTATTGAGCAGTTTGCAAGGCTTCCGTCTGTCGGAAGAAAAAGTGCACAGAGGCTTGCATTTCATATTCTTGAAATGAGCGATAAGGATGCACAAGCCTTTACCGACACAATTCTCAATGCGCGCGAATCAATTCATCGCTGCGAGGTTTGCTGCAATCTTACCGACGGCGAGGTTTGCTCGGTCTGCACTTCACCGTCAAGAGATAAATCGGTAATCTGCGTTGTTGAAGACCCCAGAGATGTTATTGCGATTGAACGCACTCACGAATTTAACGGTCTTTATCACGTGCTTCACGGTGCAATTTCGCCGATGAATGACATCAGCCCTGAGGATATCTGCATCAAAGAGCTTTTAAAGCGTCTTTCAGATGAAAACGTTAAAGAAATTATTATGGCAACCAACCCCACCGTTGAGGGCGAAGCAACTGCCATGTATATTTCAAGAATAATAAAGCCTCTGGGAATAAACGTGAGCCGCCTTGCTTACGGCGTTCCCGTTGGTGCAGACCTTGAATATGCCGATGAATTTACTCTGATAAGGGCGATTGAAGGCAGAAATGAGCTGTAATCGTCGCACAATATATATTGATGTTTTGCGGTCTGTTTGTTTTAAAAAATCAGGTTTTTTTGAAGGAAAACGAACAGAGACAAGGAACATTCGCCTGTAGGCGTACAAAGGTACGGTAGGGCGAATGTGACGCCGTAAGCAAAAACAATTTTATTATTAAATAAAAGAGCAAATTAATATTTTAAAATTATTATTCAGAATATGCTTTATTTATTTTTATAATTTAATATATATTGATGTTTTTGCGGTCTGTTTGTTTTACTCAAAAAAACAAAAGTTTTCCACTTATTTATCCCTTTCCACCCACAGGTTTTCCACTTTTAAACATTGTCAAAAATTGGTATGAGGATTCCCTCAAAATATCCACTTTTAAAAGTTGACAAAATCAGCTTAAAAATCCAATGTTTTCAAGCCTTTCAGAGGTTATACCACATTTCAACGCCCCCTACTACTACTACTATTTAATATATATATTATTACCTATATATTTAAACCAAAAACCCCGATAAGTGCATTTTCCCTTTCTGATAAGGGTGTGCACAAAAAAACAGGAGGAAAACTCTATGAAAGTTATCTGTAACACACTTGAACTTTCCGAAGCCTGCCAGATAGTACAGAGAGCAGCTTCAACAAAAACTGCAATTCCCGCTATTGAAGGTATTCTTATGATTGCAAAGGATAATCTTCTTTATCTTAAAGGCTATGACCTTGAAATGGGAATTGAAACCGTTATAGGTGCAAGAGTTGAAGAAGAAGGTGAGCTTGTTCTCAATGCTCATATGTTCAGCGAAACTCTTCGCAAGCTTCCCGAGGATTTTGTTAACATTGAAAGTGATGAAAGACACATCGCTTCAATATCCTGCGGAGAATTTGAATCAACCCTTATCGGTATTTCCGCAGAAGAATTCCCCGATCTTCCCTCTGTTTCGGGCGGTTATCCCATTGAGGTTGCTCAGAAGGTTCTCAGAGATATGGTAAGAAAAACTATTTTCTCTGTTGCAGTAAAAGACAGCAAGATAGTTCACACAGGTATTAAGTTTGAGGTTGAAACAAATCATCTTCGTCTTATTGCCGTTGACGGCGTTCGCCTTGCTATCAGAAATGAAGAAATCCGTTATGAGGGCGAAAATCTTTCATTTGTTGTTCCCGCTAAAACACTTTCGGAAGTGCTCAAGCTTATAAATGACGATGAAGAGCCCATTATCATCAGCGTTGGCAAGCGTCACATTGTTTTTGAGGTTGCAGGCTATGCAATAACCTCAAGACTTCTTGACGGCGAATTTCTTAATTATAAAGCGGCTATCCCCTCAACAATGAAATCTGTTGTTACCGTTGATACAAGAAAGCTTATTGACAGCATCGACAGAACTTCACTTATCATCACAGATAAGATCAAGAGCCCCATCAAGTGCGTTTTCGGCGAAGGTCTTATCAAAATGAGCTGTATTTCTTCTCTCGGTACTGCTAACGATAAGGTTGCGGCAAATATCGAGGGTGAAGAATGCGTTATCGGATTTAACAATAAGTATATGCTTGAAGCTCTCAAGGTTTGTGACAGCGACGAGGTTAAAATTATTCTTAACGGTGCAGTTGCACCCATTCTCATTGTTCCTAATCAGGGCGATGAATTCAAATTCCTTATTCTTCCCGTGAGGCTGAAAAATGAAGATTAAAGTTAAAGTTGCTGAAAAGCAGAAAATAACAAAAAAAATTGATACGGATTTTATCAGACTTGATTCGTTTTTAAAGATGTGCGATGCCGTTCAGACTGGCGGACACGCAAAAATCGTTATTCAGGAAGGCGAAGTTAAAGTTAACGGCGAAATCTGCACTTCAAGAGGAAAAAAACTCCGCAGCGGCGATTCTGCAGAGTTTGAAAGAGTAATTTATATTGTTGAGTAAATTTTTTTGAAAGGAATGGTGAAAAGTTGATAATCAATTCCCATTCCGCAAAAAATTTCAGAAATATAGATGAAATAAGCTTTAACCCGCACCCCGAAATGAACGTTATTTATGGCGAAAACGGTCAGGGTAAAACAAATATTATTGAAAGCATCTGGCTTTTAACGGGTTTTTACAGTTTCAGAGCACGCAAAAACATTCAGCTTATAAAGCAGGGTGAGCACGAAGCTGAAATCAACTCCGATTTTTATTCACATATGCGTGAACAAAATGTGATAATGAAAATCAATAAGAAAAAAGAGATTATTCTTAACGGAGTTAATGAAAGCTCGCCAAGAGTTATGATGGGCAAGTTTTATGCCGTTGTTTTTTCGCCTAATACGCTCGGAATAGTGCAGGACGGCCCCGGTGAAAGAAGAAAGATGCTTGATGTTGCTCTGAGCCTTGTGAAGCCGAATTATGCCGTTTTAATGAGCAGATATCTTCGGGTGCTTGACCAGAGAAATGCCTTGCTCAAAAAACTCGGAGAAAAAAGCTTTGAATATGATTATATGGCTCCGTGGGATGCCGAGCTTGTTAATCTCGGAGCAAAAATCATAAAATACAGACTCGACTATGTTGAAATGCTTTCTGAAATTTCGGGCGAAATTTATGAGGGCATCAGCTCGGGCAGAGAAAAGTTTTCTTTCTATTATGATTTTTCAAAAGAAAACATAAGCGAAGAAGAAATAAAGAAAAAGCTTTCCGAAAATCTTGAAAAATCAAGAGATGCCGATATAAAAAGGCTTTATACCAATTCAGGCCCGCATACCGATGATCTGGTGCTTATTCTTAATGATAAGGATGTCAGAGTTTACGGCTCGCAGGGTCAGCAAAGAAGCTGTGCGCTTGCAATGAAGCTTGGTGAAGCCTCAATAATTGAAAAAATAACAGGCGAATGCCCCGTTGTGCTGCTTGATGATGTTATGAGCGAGCTTGACGAAGGCAGACAGACGTTTATTCTTAATTATCTTGATAACTGGCAGGTATTTATCACCTGCTGTGACCCCTCAACCCTGCTTCGCTCAAAAAAAGGCAAGGCATTTGAGGTTAAAGACGGAAAAATAACTGAAATGGAGTAAAAAAATGTATCTTCATCTCGGAATGGATAAGGTTATTACCTTTGATGAAATAATCGGTATTTTTGATCTGGAAACAACAACCGTTTCAAAAAATACCCGCAATTACCTTACAATGGCTGAAAAAGCGGGTAAGGTTGAAAATGTGTGTTACGATTTACCTAAATCTTTTATTGTCTGCATTGATAAAGAGGGCAACGAAAAGGTTTATATTTCGCAGATTTCATCATCAACACTTCTTAAAAGAACAGGCTATGTTGACAGCTTAACAAATATATAAAGAAAAGCACCCGAAAGGGTGCTTTTTTTATTAATATCCGTATTTCTGTCTGTAGCTTTCGCGGTCAAGTCTTGTAACGATTTTTTCGCCGTCGAAGATAATCATACTGTATGCGCTGCCTGCCTTTTTGCCCTGGTCAAACCATTCTGCAAATGCCTTCTGCATAGTTGTATCTCTCTGAAGCTCTGCGGGCTTAAGGCAGCTCTTGCCCTGACCGTATATTCTCCAGCAATCGCCGAAATCATATGTGCGTTTAATATCAAGAGGCTCAAAATCAAGAATGAAATCTGCCGCATTTGAGTTTTCGGGCAGAATATTGAGGTTATCGGGATAAAGAAGCCAGGAGTTGCAGCAGATGATAATGTGTTTTCCGTCAAATCTGTCCTTGAAGAACTCGAATGCTTTCTTATATGTATCCATTCTTACATCATATGTAAGAGGTCCGAGATGTGAGGGAATGTGAAGTCCGAGGCAGAATTCGCTGTCCTTGATGAAAACGCCGTTGTCATCATAAAATTCTTCGCCGAAATCGGAAAGATCAAACTGAAATCTGCCGATACCGAATCTTTCAAGTGTATAGAAGCTTCTGAACCATCCTTCAACGAAAGTTCCGTAAATATCAAAATTTTCTTTGCATTCAAGCATCTTTACTTTAAGGTCGGTTATTGATCTCCAATAAATTTCCTCGCTGATGCCCTGCTTTTTATATTCTGCAAGAAGAGGCTTTGTGCAGTTGATTAAAAGTACAAGATTAACCGTGTATGCGCTCTCGCCAATCTCTTCTGCGATTGCCTTGATTTTATCTGAAAAACAGTGGAAATTCTGCTTTCTGCCCCAATATGCTCTGTAGCAGGCATCATAAAGCTTATTTGCCTTTTCATTTGCAATGATTTTTTCGTTTGTTCTGATAATTACCTGCTTTGCGTCTTCAGGATAGTTAAGCTTATCCATAACAAACAATGCGTGATTAAAATTTTTCATATTTACACCTCATTCAAGAGCGGAAAGAATTTTTGCAATTCTTGCCAGATCTTCTTTATCATAAAAATCAATTTCAAGAGTTCCGTTTTCTTTGCCGTTTTTGGTTATTACCTTTGCTTTTCTGCCAAGGCTGTTATTGAGTGAAAGCTCAACTTCATCAAAAAACGGATTTCTTGAGCTTCTGCGGGGTTTTGCTTCTTTCTTTTCTGCAGTTAATGTTTTAACAAGCTTTTCGGTTTCTCTTACCGAAAGACCTTTTGCAATAATGAGTTCCGCCGCTGAAACAATAAGCTTTTCATCGTCTATTGCCGCAAGAGCACGGGCATGACCTGCAGAAAGCTTGTTTTCACGAACAAGTTCAAGCACGCTTGCGGGAAGCTTTAAAAGGCGGAGTGCGTTTGCAACTGCGGGGCGGGATTTTCCCACACGCTTTGCCGCATCTTCCTGAGTTAAATTGAAATCTTTTATAAGAGAAGAAAAACCGAGTGCTTCTTCAACGGGGTTCAGATCTTCACGCTGTAAATTTTCTATTAAAGAAATAACAGCCGCTTCATCATCGGATAAATCCTTGATAATAACGGGAACCTGAGTAAGACCCGCAATGCGGCTTGCGCGCCATCTTCTTTCGCCCGCAATAAGTTGATAACCGCCGCCGAGAATGGGGCGGACAAGCAAGGGCTGCAAAACACCGTGCTGTGCGATTGAATCAGCGAGTTCAGAAAGAGCCGCTTCGTCAAAATATTTTCTTGCCTGCTCCTTATTCGGCTCAATATCAAGAAGATTGAGTTTAACCGGCTGAACGGAGCTATTTTCTTCTATAGAATTATCCGTAAGCAGAGAGCCGAGACCTCTGCCGAGACCGCTTTTTTTGGGTGCCATTTTATTTCTCCTTTCCGTTAAGCTTTAAGAATTCATCTGCAAGCTCATTATAGGCATTGCTGCCCTTTGAGGATTTATCATAATACATAACGGGCTGACCGTAGCTCGGAGCCTCGGAAAGACGCACGTTTCTGGGAATATATGTTGAATAAACTTTTTTAGGGAAGCATTTTTTAACTTCATCAACAACCTGCTGAGTGAGGTTAAGTCTGCCGTCATACATTGTTAAAAGCACGCCTTCGATTTCGATATAGGGGTTATAAAGACGCTTAACGGTTCTGACTGTTGCAATAAGCTGCGAAAGACCTTCAAGTGCATAGAATTCACACTGAATGGGAACCATCAGAGTATCTGCCGCAACAAGACCGTTAAGGGTTATAAGACCGAGTGAAGGCGGGCAGTCAAGAAAGATAAAATCAAATTTATCCGAAACAAGGGCAAGAGCATTTTTAAGCTTTGATTCTCTTTTTTCAAGGTCAACAAGTTCAAGCTCTGCACCTGCAAGGTCCATGCTTGATGGCATAACCCAAACATTTTCAAATTCGGTTTTAACAATGGCATCTGCCGCACTGCTGCTGCCGATAAGAACACTGTAAGAGGATTTTTCAAGACCTCTTTTATTAATTCCGAGACCGCTTGTTGAGTTGCCCTGAGGGTCTATATCAACGAGCAGAATTTTATATCCTTTGCTTCCGAGAGAAGCGGTGAGGTTAACGGCAGTTGTTGTTTTGCCCACTCCGCCTTTCTGGTTAACAATAGCAATAGTTTTGCACAAAATAATCTCTCCCGATTAACATATTGGATTAATTATATCATATACAGAGGTAAAATGGAAGAATTAAAATAAATTTTTACAGTGGAGATGCCTCACTAAGATGAAGAAGCCATTTTATTCCGACAATAGGCGTATGCGATACGTCGAGTCGGAAAAAATGGCTAAAAAGAAACATATAATTAAAAGTAAACTCCATATAGAAATAAAAATAATTGGTAAAAGTTAAATTTCCTTTGCAAGCTAAATCCTGTTTATTGAGTTTCTTTTGTTCTTCGCTTAGCGAGGTATCTCCAAAAAAATGTTTCACGTGAAACGCAAGAAGGGCAGGTCAGATGACCTGCCCTCCCCGCTGGATGTGGGTGTGAAAGAGAAAGATATGGTAAATAGGAGAATATCAATTTAAGCCGATGTTTTTTTTGCCCGTATATAACATCCCTTGCTTTTTGGAATTCGGACTATGTATTCAATATATTCATCGGTTTCGCTTTTTGCCGAGTCTGCTTCAATACCCGCACGGCGCATAGTGTCAACTGCGTGGTTAAGAGTATTGACAAAGATTCTTACATCTTTGAAAAGCTTAACCGTTGGCTGTTTTGGCTTTGTGTCATTAGCAATAAGCTGTGAAATAAGCTTTTCGGATTCCGCAACACTTAATCTTTTTTCGGCAATTATTGAAAGTGCACGGTGCATCTGACTTTCGCTTGTCAGCTTCAGAAGCGCTCTTGCGTGCCTTTCTGTCAGGTTTTCCTGAGTTATTTTGAGCCTGATTTCTTCGGGCAGACGCAGAAGACGAAGCTTATTTGAAACGGTTGGCGGGGCTTTGCCGAGTTTTTTGCATATTTCATCGCGGCTCATACCGTAATCGGTGAGCAGTTTTTCTATTGCAACCGCTTCTTCAAAGAAACCGAGATCGCATCGCTGAACATTCTCAATGAGAGCAAAGAGGGCTGATTTTTCGTCGTTTGCTTCCATTATAATGCAGGGCACCTTTGTTATGCCGACAAGCCTTGATGCTCTCAATCGGCGTTCACCTGAAATTAGTTCGTAGTTTCCTTTGGCATTTATGCGAACGGCGATGGGCTGAATAATGCCATTTTGCCTTATGCTCTGTGCAAGACCTTCAAGCTCATCAAAATCAAACCTTTTTCGGGGCTGATTCGGATTCGGATAAATTTCTTCCTGAGGCACAAGAATTATTTGTCCGCCGATTTTATATTTTCCGTTTTTCAAATCAAAAATCCCCCCGTCGGTTCATTCATTGACTAAATGATAACACCGACGGAGGGGTTTGTCCATTCATTTCGTATGACGGTAAAATCCGAAATTCGACCTGAATTATTAAATTTAAAGAGGCTTTTTGGCAATCTGTGCGGAGGGTCTGGGGTATTTTGACGGAATTTGCGAAACTTTTTTGATAAGAATAATTGTTCTTTCGCCGCCGTCTGAAAGAGTAAATGTTTTTTTATCAACAATTTTACCGCCCAGAGTTTTAAGAGCATTCTTTGCAAGGGCAATTTCTTCATCAGCTTTTGCACTTTTCATTGCCGCAAAAACTCCGCCAACCTTAACAAAAGGCAAACAGTATTCGCAAAGCAAATTCAAAGCGGCAACCGCTCTTGAACAAACTATATCATACTGCTCACGGTATTCGGGCTGTTTGCCCGCTTCTTCTGCTCTTGAATGAAGAGTTTCTGCTTCAAGACCGAGTGCCTCAACAGTTGCAGCAACATATTTGAGTTTTTTTGCCGTGCTGTCAACCATAGTCAGCTTAATATCGGGTCGGCAGATTAAAAGCGGAATACCGGGAAAACCTGCACCCGTGCCCAAATCAAGAATTTTTGCTCCCTCTTCGGGAGTAACGGCAGAAAGAAGAGAAATGCTGTCAACAAAATGCTTTATAACAACCTCATCGGGTTCGGTTATGGCGGTTAGATTCATTGTTTTGTTTTGCTCAATCAATCTTTCCGCAAGCATATCAAAGCGGCTGATTTCTTCTTCACCAAGCTCAATTCCGAGCGAAGCGGCATTATTTTTAAGTAAATCTTTATTGATTATCATTGATTGTGTTCCTCTCAAGATAAATAAGTAAAACAGAAATGTCTGCGGGTGAAACGCCCGATATTCTTGAAGCCTGACCAACGGTTTCAGGTCTTATTTTATTAAGCTTTTCAACAGCTTCAAGGCGAAGTCCTGTTATCTGATTATAATCAATGCATTCGGGCAGACGCTTGACTTCAAGGCGGCGGAGTTCGTTTATCTGCTGTTCCTGCCTTTTGATATAGCCCTCATACTTGATATCTATTTCAACCTGCTCAAAAACTTCATAGGGCAAATCGGGTCTGTTCTTATCAAACGGAGCGAGTGCCTCATAGTCAATCTGCGGTCTGCGAATAAGTTCAATCATTTTGAGACCCTTTTCGAGTGCAGATGTTTCACGTGAAACAAGCATTGCATCTATTTCGGGAGTTTTGGGGATTGAAAGATTTGTAATTCTTTCTCTCTCCTGCTCTATAAGACGAAGCTTTTCAAGGAATGCATCATATCTTTCTTGTGAGATAAGACCTGCTTTATAGCCGATTTCAGTCAGACGGCGGTCTGCATTATCCTGACGCAGAATGAGTCTGTATTCGGAACGCGAAGTCATCATTCTGTAGGGGTCGGAGCAGCCTTTTGTTACAAGGTCATCAATAAGAGTGCCGATATAAGAAGTTGTGCGGTCAAGAATAACGGGTTCTTTGCCCTGAATTTTAAGAGCGGCATTCATACCCGCAACAAGACCCTGCGCGGCGGCTTCTTCATATCCGCTTGAACCGTTGAACTGACCTGCACCGTAAATACCTTCAAAATCCTTGAATTCAAGGGTTTGTTTGAGCGAAAGCGGGTCAACGCAATCATATTCAATTGCATATGCGGTGCGTAAAAACTCTGCATTTTCAAGACCGGGAATACTGCGAACTATTTTGAGCTGAACATCTTCGGGAAGCGAGGATGAAACACCCTGAAGATACATTTCATCCGTGTTTGCACCGCAGGGTTCAACAAATATCTGGTGGCGTTCCTTTTCTGAAAAACGAACGATTTTATCTTCAATGCTGGGGCAATATCTGGGGCCAACGCCGTCAATCTTGCCTGAATAAAGGGGCGAACGGTGAAGATTATCAAGGATAATCTGCTTTGTTTCGGCATTGGTATATGTTATATAGCAAGGCTCTGTGTTGCGGATTTCATCTTTATTATTAAATGAAAAAGCAACGGTTCTTTCGTCACCGTACTGCGGTTCAAGCCTTTCCGTGTCAACGCTTCTGCGGTTGATTCTGGGCGGAGTTCCCGTTTTGAAACGGCGGGTCAGAACGCCCAATTCTTTAAGAGATTTTGCAAGCTCCATTGAGGGGAACATTCCGTCGGGTCCGCTGTCATAGGAAACATCACCTATGAAAATTTTGCCCGCAAGGAAGGTGCCCGTTGCAATGATAACGGCTTTTACTTTGTGGACAGCACCAAGACGGGTTTTAACTATCCATTCATTGCCGTCTTTTTCAATTTCGGTTATCTCTGCCTGACGCAGATAAAGGTTATCTGTTTTTTCAAGAACGCATTTCATATAGTCGCAGTAGCCGCGGCGGTCAATCTGCGCACGAAGGCTGTGAACGGCGGGACCTTTGCCGAGATTGAGCATTCTGCTCTGCAGAGTATTCTTATCTGCGGCAATACCCATTTCGCCCCCGAGAGCATCAATCTCACGAACGAGATGACCCTTGGAGGTGCCGCCGATTGAGGGGTTGCACGCCATATTTCCGACCCAATCAAGATTGATTGTGAAAACTGCGGTTTTGCATCCGAGCCTTGCTGCGGCAAGACCCGCTTCGATGCCCGCATGGCCCGCACCGATAACGGCAATATCAAAATTTTCTGAAATGTATTCCATAAGCAAATCCTTAAATAAAAAATTTATAGCAATTCAGCGATTTAAATCGTGAATAAGGGTTGTTTAAATAGGTGGGAATGATGGGGGAGATTTCTGAGAAGTTCTGCTGATTTTTTGATAAAATTTCAGTTTAAAAAACTCTCGTTTACAGCCGATTGCGTGAAGCTGAATAACTTATGCATCGTTTGAAAAATTTCTATCGGCTACAAACCAAAATCGGGGTTATTATGCTGTATGAGAATTAAAAACGGGGATTATTATTGCAAATAAGAATTATAAACCGCTGTTTTTCGGAGTTTTTGAAAGTTGTTTATTTTCCGACGCAGAAGCGTGAAAAAACTTCGTCAACAACCGTTGCGGTTGCTTTTTCGCCCGTAAGTTCAAGAAGAGCATCTATTGCGCAGTCGGCACACACATTGACCGCATCGAATGTAACTCCGAGTTCAAGTGCACCGATTGCCTCTGCCAGATGGTTGACCGCTTTGAGGCAGCATTGACGCTGTCTTTCGCCGGTAAGGCAGGCGGCGGACGGGTCAAACTCATTTGTTGAAAGAAGAGAGGCAACTGTGTTTTCAAGCTCGTCCCTGCCCTCGCCCGTTGATGCCGAGATTTCCACAACGGTGTGGAAAACTTCTGCAATAATTTTTCTGTCGAGTGCGGCGGGAAGATCTGTTTTATTAAGAATTGCAATGCTTTTTTTGCCTTCGCATTGCTTTATGATTTCTTTATCGTCATCGGTAAAAGCTTCGCTCGAATCGAAAACGGCAAGCACAAGCTCCGCTCTCTCAAGGCGGCGTTTTGCCATATTGACGCCGATATTCTCAACGGTGTTTTCGGTTTCGTGAATGCCTGCGGTGTCGGCAATGCGAAGAATGATTTCACCGAGCATAACTTTTTCTTCAACAATGTCACGGGTTGTTCCTGCAATATCGGTAACAATTGAGCGTTCAAAGCCCGTGAGAAGATTCATAAGCGTTGACTTGCCAACGTTGGGTTTGCCGACTATAACGGTGTCGATGCCTTCGGTAACGGCTCTGCCGCAATCGTATCTTTTGAGAATTGCTTCAAGCTCGGATTTTACAGATTTAAAAACAGCAAGCATTTCATCGGATGAGGTATCTTCAATATCCTCGTCGGGATAATCGACCCAGGCGGCAAGGGATGCACAGATACCGATAATCTTATCGGCACATTCTCTTATTTTTCGGCTGAGGTGACCGTCAAGGGTGTTGAGTGCGGCGGCGGCAGCCTGCTTGCCCGAGGCACCGATAAGAGCCATAACGCTCTCGCTGCCTGCAAGGTCCATTTTGCCGTTGAGGAAAGCTCTTTTTGTAAACTCCCCCGCCTCTGCGGGTCTTGCACCCGCATTGAGTGCGGCACGCAAAATCTGTTTTGTAACATATAAACCGCCGTGGCAGTTTATTTCAGCAACATCTTCGCCCGTGTAGCTTTTCGGTGCACGAAAAACGAGGCAGACCGCCTCGTCAATTTTTTCGTTATCATCATAAACCGAGCCGAAATGGGCGCAGTAGCCCTTGCTTTCGGTCAGCGAAATTCCGCTTACGGGTTTGAAAATCTTTGCCGCAATTTCAACGGCATTTTCGCCCGATATTCTGATTATTCCTATTCCGCCGGGTGCATTCGGAGTTGCAATGGCGGCTATAGTTTGATTATTCATACACTAACCTCTTTATTCACAAACAAGGGGCACTCTTTTGCCGCTTATACGCTTTGCAATGCGGTTGAAAGCGAGCGAAGAAGGTGCAAATTCCTTGGGAGAAGTGCCCGTTACGGAGCTGAAACCGATATTTGCATCGCGGGGCACAACGCCAAGAAGCTGAACGCCCGTTTCATCGATGCATTGGTCAATGTTAAGAAGCTTCTTTTTGCAAACGGGTTTAACCTCAAACATATTGATAACAAGGCGGACATCTTCAATTTTAAGCTTGCGGAGACCCGCAAAAGCCATTGAACAGCTTCTGACACAAACGCTGTCGGGTGTTGAAACAACAATAGCTCTGTCTGCACCCGCGGCGGCAAGCTCAAATCCTCTGTCAATTCCCGCGGGGGAATCGAGAAGAATATAATCATAATTTTCTGAAAGCGATTTAAAAAGAGAAGCAACAGCTTCGGGAGTGAATTCATCGTAAAAACTGCGGGGTGCGGCAATTAAATCGATATCGGCTTTGATTATCGCCTGCTCTGCGGAGCATCTTTCAAGAAGAAGGTCGCCCCAATCGAAAACAACCTGCTCGGAAACGCCGAGAAGGATATCAAGAGAGCGAAGCCCTATATCGCAATCGGCGGCGAGAACTTTATAGCCGAGGTTGGCAAGCGCTCTGCCTGCACCAACGGTAAACGAGGATTTGCCCGAACCGCCCTTGCCTGATGCAACAACAATTATCTGTGCCACGGTGAACACTCCTTTCGTGAGAAATTTATATCAGGGAATAAGAACATTTTCTGTCTGATAAGACTGCATTGTGTCTGTTTCGCCGAAATAATAATCAACAACAGATGCAACAACGGGGGCAACAAAAACGCCCGATGTCATACCTTCGCCGACTGCGGCAATCGCAATTTCGGGATTATCGTAGGGAGCAAAAGCAATAAGGAAACCGTTGTTTATTTTAACGGAAACACCGTCAAGATTACGGATTTCCTGCGAAGTACCTGTTTTTGCGGCAACCTGAACGGGCAGACCTTTGAAATATGAGGCGCAGTAGCCCGTTGTTCCAACCTGAAGCATACCTTGCTTAACGGTTTCAAGTGTTTCTTTGGAAATGCCCGTTTCAACAACAATGGTGGGCTTTGTTTCCGAAATTGTCTGCGAATAATCGTGGGATTTGATGCTCTTTACGAAATGAGTTTTATATCTGGTGCCGCCGTTTGCAACGGTTGCACAGTAGTTTGCAAGCTGAATGGGAGTGAAAAGATTACCAGCCTGACCGATGGCAGACTGAACGGTGTAACCGGGAAGCCAATCCTGATTGATTGAATTTCTGTATTCGGGGCTGTCAAGCACGCCGCTTGCTTCGCCGAGTTCACAGCCGGTTTTTGAGCCTAAACCGAAAAGAATTCGGTATTCATTCATTTTTTCAATGCCGAGCATATTGCCTACTTCATAGAAGAAGGTGTTGCAGGATTCATCGATTGCGTTAACAACATCAAGGAATCGTGTGTCGTGGCTCTGTTCGCATTTGAATTTCTGACCCAGGAAGGTGAACATTCCCGAGCAGTAAACGGTGGAATCTTTTGTTATTATATCTTCTTCAAGCGCCGCAATCGCAACGGAGGGTTTCATTGTTGAACCCGTTGCATAGGTTGAAAGCAGAGCTCTGTTCCAGAGAGGAGAGCCTGCGGCGGTGTTGAGCTTTGCGGCATTTTCGCTGTAGGTTGAAATATCATAGGTGGGATAGGAGGCGCTGCCGAGAATGGCACCCGTTCTGCAGTCAATAACAACTGCGGCGCCCGCATTCTCAACCATATTGCCTTTTGAGCCCGCATAATCAAGCAGAGCTTTTTCGAGTGATTTTGTGAGAACTTCCTGCAAGCCTGAGGATATTGTTAAAACAACGGTGTTGCCGTGCTGCGGGGCGGTTGTTACCTGAGTTGTGCTGTTACCCTCATCATCGGTATAAACGGTTGCTTCGCCGTCAATTCCGCGAAGATATTCTTCCATAGCGGATTCAATACCGCTTTTGCCGATAAAATCGGTGATTTTATAGCCGTCAGCTTTTTTTTCTTTATATTCTTCTGCATCGATAGCACCGATTCTGCCGAGAATGTGGGGAGCAAGGTCGCCGTCGGCATATTTTCTGGCGGGAATAACCTTAACATCAACGCCCTGATAAAAATTGCTGTTTTCTTTTATTTTTGAAATGATTTCTTCGGGCACATCGAGTGCAAAAGTATAAGGACTGCCTACGCTGAAATAAATTCTTTTCATTTCATAGCAAACGGATGCAACTTTTCTTGCATCTGAAGCGGAAAAACCCTGAAGGTCGTAGCGGTCAATAAGTGCATCAAAGCAGTCTTGTGCGGTAGCATATTCATTGAGATGAAGCATAGCTTCGCTCTTCATTTCTTTTATGAGGGATTCGGAATCCTCTTTGAACTGAATATTGCCGTTTGCATCAAAAACAAGAGGAAGCTTATCAAGCCATTCAAGTGAGTTTGATTCAAAAAGGCGGATAAGGCTGATTATAATTTCATTGCGTTTTTCCTGCTCTTTTGCAGAGGGAAAATAAGCGTGGTCAAAAATAACGGAATATCCTTGGTCGTTATAAACAAGCGGATTACCGTCTCTGTCAACAATTTCACCCCTTGCGGCAGAAATCGAAGCCGTTTTTTCGGAAACGGCGGAGCTTGCCGCGGCGTATTCTTCGCCGTCAATAATCTGGAGTTTGACCAGGTCAAAGGCGAAAAACGCAAAAAAGAAAAGCATGACGCAGATTGCCGCAATGCGTCTTTTTGCTGTTATTTTAACGTGCATATCTGTTCATCCTTTCCTTGAGATTTTTATTGTAAATTAAGTTTCTATTGCAAATTTTTTCTCAACCGCACGCACCGCAATAAATATTACGGGCGTGAGGGCAACGGTATAAATAAGCGAGGGCAGATAATAGCGTAAAAGCATAAATCCCGCGCTGTCGAGAGAAGTGAAAACATAGTGGAAAAGCCAATAGCCGAGATTATAAATCAGGCTCCATATGGCGGAAAGCAGGGTTGCGGTAACAACATTGTTTCTCATAATTGTGTTTATAAGAGTGCCGCATAAAAATCCCGCCGCAAGCAGAAAGAATGCATTGAAACTGCCGCCGCCCGCAAAAACATCCCATAATGCGCCCGCAAAAAGCCCGAAAAACATACCTGGCAAATCTCTTTCATACATAGAGATGCAAACAACTGCGGGAATAAGCAATAAAGCCCTGACCCCGAAAATCTGCGGAAAGTAGCCGTCGGTATTCTGAAGAAGCGACAGCAGCAGTAAAATCAGAGCAAGGCTAACCCTGCGGAATATTAAAATTTTGCGGTGAGTTTCAATTGTCATATTAATTCTGTTGACCGTTAAATGAAGTAATTATGAAAACATCTGTCATAAGCGAGAAATCAACACCCGGCTGAATAACCGCACTTGCAGAAATATCAACCGTTCCGTCAACAACATCAACGATTGTGCCGATAATGAGGTCGCGCGGGAAGATACCGCCAACGCCCGAGGTGCAGATTATTCCGCCCGCGGTAACTGCGGTTGAAGAAGAAAGGCCCGGCATATGGCAATGCCCCTCTTGTGCGAGGGCAACCGTTGAGGTAACGAAGCCGAGGTCACGGGTTCGCACTTCATAAGCACTAACGTTAACCTTGGGGTTGAGAATGGTGTTGACAGTGCATTGAGTCGGAGTTACCGAAGCAACAACGCCAACAAGATATTTTCCGTAAATAACGGGGTCATTAACGCTGATGTCATTAAGAGAGCCTTTATTCAGAGTGAATGAGCCGAGATTATCCGCAGCATCTCTGCCGATAATTGCGGCTTCTGCGAAAACATAATCCGAATGTTCTTCCTTAAGACCCAGAAATTCCTGATAGAACTCATTTTTATGCTTAATCTGCTCATAATCAACAAGCTGCTCGGTGAGTTTATCAATTTTTTTCTCAAGGTCTTTGATTTCAACGGCAAGAGCCGAAGATGATTTGAACGAAATCGGAAGCTTTGAAATTTCCGCCGAAACAAAGGAGGTGAGCCTTGAAAGCGGGCCGAAAATAACTCCCGTAACGCTTGTCAGCGGAGAAGAACCGCTTCTTGACGCAAAGGCAAACACCGACCCTGCAAGCAGGGCGGCGGCAACAACCGCAAATATTTTAAATGCAGTGCTTTTCAAAAAGCGGATCATCAATATGGCTCCTTAAATGTATTTTTTATTGCTGATAACGTTGAGGTTATCGTTTTCAAGGCAGATACCCGTGCCGTCTGCTACGCAGTCAAGAGGATTGGTTGCAATAATAACGGGAATCTTGGTTTCTGCGGAAATGAGCTTGTCAAGTCCTCTTAAGAGAGCACCGCCGCCCGTGAGCATAATGCCGTGGTCAATGATATCTGCGGCAAGCTCGGGGGGAGTTTTTTCAAGAGTTGACTTAACGGCATCAACAATCTGCGAAACGGGGTCTGCAAGAGCTTCGCGGATTTCTTCGGAAGTAACGTCAACATTCTTGGGAAGACCGTCCATAAGGTTTCTGCCCTTGATGTTGATTGTGCCTTCGCCTGCATAGGGGAAAGCGGAGCCGATTTTGATTTTGATATCTTCTGCGGTTCTTTCACCGATAAGAAGATTATATTTTTTCTTGATGTAAGAAATGATAGCTTCGTCAAAGTTATCGCCCGCAACGCGGCAGGAATTTGCGGTAACAACGCCGCCGAGAGAAATAACCGCAACCTCTGCAGTGCCGCCGCCGATATCAACAACCATGCTGCCTGTTGCTTCGCTTACGGGAAGACCTGCGCCGATAGCTGCTGCCATGGGCTCTTCGATAAGGCTGATATAGTTTGCGCCTGCGCTCTTTGCGGCATCGTGAACTGCTTTTCTTTCAACTTCGGTAACGCCCGAGGGGATACAGATAAGAACTCTTATTCTTGAGAAAGGCATACGCTTTGTTGTGCGCTTGATGAATGATTCAATCATTTCTGCGGTGATTTCAAAGTCTGCAATAACGCCATCCTTAAGAGGACGGACTGCAACGATTGAACCGGGAGTTCTGCCTATCATTTCTTTTGCTTCGGTACCTACTGCAACAACCTTGGGGGGATTGCTCTTCTGGTCAACCGCAACAACGGAGGGTTCTCTGATAACAATGCCCTTATTCTTAACAAAAACAAGGGTGTTGGCTGTGCCGAGGTCAATGCCTATATCCTGTGTAAATAACATTTTGATTTCTCCTTTTTACGGTTTATCTGTATTCAACGGTGTTGATGATTTTAAGGTATTCATCAAGATTTTCGTTCATATCGTGGTCTGAAATAAGGTTGCATGAGAAAACTGCGCCTTCATAGCTGAAAATAATGTAGCCGAGGAATGCAGCCTTGCCTGTTCCGTCGTCTGCAACATAGCCTGAAATGTAGTTTGCTTTCTGACCGAGAACATCAACTGTTGTGTTCTTGATAACTGCGGAGGGTTTTGCCAATTTAATTGCATCAACAAGAGCAATTGAATTCTGAAGAGTTTCGTTCAGAGAGGTGTTTCTGAAGCTGTTAACTGTTATAAGGTCGGCTGTGCCGTCTTTTCTTATCATAAGCTCGGTGAAGCTCTTTTCGTTGCTCCAGCCGTCGGGAATTGTCATTGCAAAATCGTTGCATTCAATAACGTTGCCAACAACGAGTGCGGTATCAAGAGCAACTGCTTTTGTTGCATATTCGCCGTTTTCATCTTTAACATTTTTGCCGTTTGCGTCGGTAACAAGAACAATAATGTTGCCTGCTTCGTCACGGGCAAGACCGCCGTCTTTTTTGGTAACTGCCGCAACAACGTCTCCTGCCTGGTCCTGAAGAATAATGCCGTTCTTAATCTTGGGTTTGCAGGCTGTGAAGCAGGTGAGAATAGTCATAACTGCAACAGTGAGAGCAAAAATCTTTTTCATAGTTATAATTTCCTTTCTTAACCGTTAAGAGCCTTGAAGGCTTCTTTATTATTTTTATAAAGAGTTTTATAAACTGAATAGTTTCTGTCATAAACCTCTTTGTTTTCAGCATTGGGAATAAAGGTTTTCTTGGCGGGAATAAGTCTTTTTGCGTGGGAAACATCATCGATTATTCCCAGACCCACCGCCATAATAACCGCTGCGCCAACAGCACCTACATTCTGGGGGCTGTCAACTGTTTCAACGGTTCTTCCGGTTATATCTGCAAGAATCTGGCAGGTTACATCCGAAAGAGCACCGCCGCCAACGAAGCGTACAACGCTTGAAGTGCGGATTTTCTTATCCTGAGTTTCGAGGAACCAGCGCATATGCATGCAAACGCCTTCGATAACGGAACGGATAAGCTCTGTTTTGCCAACATCAAGACTTATGTTGAAGAACATTCCCCTTGCGTTCGGGTCTTCAAACGGGCATCTGTTGCCGTGAAGCCAGGGGGTGAAGATAACGCCCGAACTGCCTGCGGGAATTTCGTTAACAACCTTTGAAAGATAATCGTAAAGGCTGGTGTAAACCGTTTCTGTGCTTTCCGCAACATCGGTTTTGTTGAGGAAAATTCCGATTTCGTCAAGTGCAAGATGGTCTTTTACCCATTCAAGGCACTTGCCTGCGGTTTCAAGCTCCGCAAAATAATTGAAGCTGTCTTTCTGTGCACCCGTGATTGCCGCAATCATTGCCGAGGCGTCAACAACGCTCTTTTCAACAACGGTTGATACCCAGCCCGAGGTGCCGTTATAAATATGGGTTTCGCCAAGCTCAACGCTGCCTGCGCCAACGCCGATAAGCGAAGCGTCGCCGCCGCCGCCGAATACTGCCGTGCCCTCTTTGAGACCGAGCTCCGAAGCCGCCTTTGCGGTGAGACCGCCGACCTTATCGGTGCTGTTTACTATTTCGGGCAGATGAGCGGGGTTAACACCCAGAAGCTTGCAGATTGTTGGGCTCCAGCATTCTTTGCCCTTGCGGATATCATAAAGAAGAGTGCCGAATGCGGAGTCTCTTGTCATAACAAACTTATCTGTCATTCTTGCGATAAGATATTCTTTAACATCGAGCCACTTATAAACATTCTTGAAGTTTTCGGGCTCGTTTTCTTTAACCCAGTTATATTTCCATACGGGGTCTTTAACGCTTGCGGAAACCGCACCCGTAATAATAAGCGAAGGAATAAGCTTGAAGATATTTGCACCCGCAATCTGAATTCCGTTTGCCATACCCTCTTTTATCTGCTTCTTTGCACGCTGGTCCATATAGCTGAATGCTCTGTGAACGGGAACGCCGTTTCTGTCAACAAGCACAAGACCCTGCATCTGCGAGCAGAAAGAAATGCCTTCAATCTGTTCGGGCTTTATATCGCAGTTTTCAAAAATGGTTTTGGTTGTTGAGCACATTGCCTGCCACCATTCTTCGGGGTCCTGCTCTGCGCCTCCGTCGGGAAGAATATAGAGCTTATAGCCTTCCATTGCGGCACTGATAAGATTGATTGTTTCGCCGATTTCAAAAAGACAGGATTTAACGCCGGTAGTTCCTATATCATAGGAAATAACATATTTTTTACTCATTTTTTCCTCCGTCACATCCGTATAACTTTTTTGCCTTGCAAGGAAAAAGGGCATAATTATCCCTATTATCCTATTATAGAAAGCATTATAATATTTTTACCCTCAAAAAACAAGAGGATAAACAAGAAAATTTGAAATTTTAGCAACTGTTTACAAACGGGGAAAATATAATTCACACATTATTTATTATTTTTTAGGTGACAAGCGTAAAAAAGTGTGATATAATGTTTTTCAATATTATTATATTATATAGTGGGGGTCTGTGCGTTATGGCAAAAAAACGCTTTGTTTCGTGGAACGTAAACGGAATAAGAGCATGTGTGGGCAAGGATTTTTATGAGAGCTTTGCCGCCCTTGACGCCGATATTTTCTGCCTGCAGGAAACCAAGGTTCAGCAGGGACAGATTGAGCTTTCGCTTGAGGGATATCATCAGTTCTGGAACTATGCCGAAAAAAAGGGTTATTCGGGCACGGCAATATTTTCGCGAGAAGAGCCCCTTTCGGTTTCATACGGCATCGGAATTCCCGAGCACGACACAGAGGGCAGAGTTATAACGCTGGAATTTGAAGATTATTATTTCATAACCGTTTATGTGCCCAACGCAAGAGACGGTCTCGTCAGACTTGATTACCGCATGGAATGGGAAGATGCTTTCAGAGCATATATCAGAAATCTTGACGAAAAGAAACCCGTTATTTATTGCGGCGACCTTAATGTTGCCCATAAAGAAATTGACCTTAAAAATCCCAAAACAAACCGCAGAAATCCGGGCTTCACCGATGAAGAAAGAGGCAAATTCACCGAGGTTCTTGAAAGCGGATTTGTTGATTCTTTCAGATATTTTTATCCTGACCTTGAAAGCATTTACAGCTGGTGGTCATACCGTTTTTCGGCAAGAGCAAAGAATTCGGGCTGGAGAATAGATTATTTTGTTGTTTCGCAAAGAATTGCGGAAAAAATGAAGGATGCAAAAATCCACACAGATATTTTCGGCTCCGACCATTGTCCTGTTGAGTTGGAAATAGAGATATAAGGGGGAAATAAAATGAATTCAAAAACATTAAAAATCGTTGCCGCAGTTCTTGCGGTTGTTACCGTTGCATCGGCAATTTTGTTCTTTGTTTCGGGCGGCACAAAGGGCGAAAGCCCCATTGAAGCAAAGCCCGTTGACTATGTTTATGAGCAGAGCGCATACACAACAAGCTCTTCATTAAGCATCAAGGGCGCAAACGGCGAAATCTTTATGCCCACCGATTTTGAGAATATTTATTATACCGCATCTCTTGACGGTAAAATTGCATTTTATGAATATAATGCAGGCGAGTTTGCCGCAAGCACTTTGCCCGTTAAAACGGTTAAGGCAAGTCTTGCCGCTTCATATGAAAAAATTCCCGTTACCGTCAGCTATATCGAAAAAGACGGCAAGGTTTGCGGCTACGGCGTTTTCACCTCGGATATGAGTGCGGATGTTGATGTTTATTCGTTTGCTTTTGTTAAGCTCATCAATAAGCCCGCAGGTTACGGCTCGGGTCATCTTCTGCTTGCCGATTTCGACAAAAACGAATTCTATAAGAATGATAAAATATATTCCGAAATTTATAATTTCAACATCTCAAACGGCAGCGCATCAACCTATGTTTCAAACAACACCAGACTTCTCGATATGAACGGTGCTTTCAGAAACGACTGGACTATGCTCACCGATGATTTCATTGCCAATCTCGGCAATACGAATTATTTCATTTCTTCAAGATACTACACGGGTGAAGAACGAGGAGAGAGAGCGGATATAATGGTGCTTTCCGATGCATATAAACCCAAGGTTGTTGTTGAAGATATTCTCGGCTTGTGGTTTGTGAACGATGCAAACGGAATGCATTATCTTAAGAAAACCGCAAACGGATTTAAGAATGTTGTGAGCGTAAACGGCGAAGAAAGAGTTCTTGCCGAATTTGAGGGCGATTATTTTGCCGATTATCTTCAGGAAGGCAAGTGGCTCATAAACAAAAAGAGCCTTGCATTGACCGACCTTCTGACCGGTTCAACCAAGACTCTTAAAGATATCAACATTTCTTCTGCCGACAGCTTTTCAGTAAGCCCCGACGGCAACAAATTTGTTTTTGCCTCAAACGGTGAAACCAACGCAAACGGAACTCCCGTTCAGCAGCTTGTTTACTGCACAGCCGACGGCTCGAAAGCTCCCGAAAGCTACACCGAACCCATGCTCTTCGCAGAAAGCTGCGATTTTGTCTGGGTGGGCAATGACGGCGCAATGAGCGTTCGCCCTCTTAAGGCAGACGGCTCTGTTGCAGGCTCGCTGATTTATTCTTATTAAACATTATCTGCATCAAGGTTAACGCAGATTGATTCACGCTCGGTTTTGAGCTGAGTATACTTGACACCTGCGGCGTCAAACATTCTTTTTGATGCGCGAACGCCAACGGTGTCGGCATATTTATCCGAAAGATAGATAACCTCTTTTATGCCGCTCTGGATAATTGCCTTTGCGCATTCGTTGCAGGGGAAAAGAGCAACATAGATTTTGCAGCCCTCAAGGCTTGAACCGCCGTTGTTGAGAATGGCGTTAAGCTCTGCGTGGCAGACATAGGGATATTTGGTTTCGTATTCATCGCCGCTTCTGTCCCAGGGGAAGCAGTCATCGCTGCAACCGAGAGGGAAGCCGTTATAACCAACCGACATAATCTTGTTGCGGTTGTTAACTATGCAGGCGCCAACCTGTGTGCTGGGGTCCTTGCTTCTGCGGGCAGAAAGCATTGCAATGCCCATAAAATATTCGTCCCAGGTGATATAATCTTCTCTTTTAGGCATAAAAGACAACTCCTTTTTCCGAAATTTCATATTTCAATATTAGCATAACAAGAAAAATATTACAACACAAAAATTTCTCGAGGTGAAAAAATGGGATTTTTAACAAAGATTTTTGGCGATTATTCCACCAAAGAAGTAAAAAGAGTGCGTCCCCTTTGCGATAAGGTTCTTGCTCTTGAAGAGAGTTTTGCGAAGCTCACCGATGAACAGCTTCAGGCAAAAACTCCCGAATTCAAAGAAAGACTTGCAAACGGAGAAACACTTGACGATATTCTTCCCGAGGCTTTTGCCGCCTGCCGTGAGGCATCGTGGCGAGTTATCGGTCTTAAGCATTTCCCCGTTCAGATTATCGGCGGTATTATTCTGCATCAGGGCAGAATTTCCGAGATGAGAACAGGTGAAGGTAAAACTCTTGTGGCAACCCTCCCCGCTTATCTTAACGCACTTTCGGGCGACGGTGTTCACATTGTTACCGTTAACGATTATCTTGCACGACGCGACAGCGAATGGATGGACAAGGTTTACCGTTTTATGGGTCTTACCGTTGGTCTTATCATTCACGAAAAAGAAAACCCCGAAAGAAAAGAAGCTTATGCCGCAGATATCACTTACGGCACAAACAACGAGATGGGATTTGACTATCTTCGTGACAATATGGTGGTTTATAAAGAGCACAAAGTGCAGAGAGGCCATAACTTTGCAATCGTTGACGAGGTTGACTCAATTCTTATCGACGAGGCAAGAACTCCCCTTATCATTTCGGGCAGAGGCGAAAAATCAACCGACCTCTATAAAATGGCAAATCGCTTTGCTCTTTCCCTTAAGTGCACCAAAATCAAGGAAGTGAATTCCAAAGAAAACGTTGAAGACCTTGTTGATGACGATTGCGATTTCGTTGTTGACGAAAAGGCAAAAACCGCAACCCTCACAAAGAGCGGTGTTGCCAAGGCAGAAAAGTTTTTCAATCTTGAAAACCTTATGGATGCCGAGAATATGACAATTCAGCACCATATCAACCAGGCTATCAAGGCTATCGGCGTTATGAAACGCGATGTTGACTATGTTGTTAAAGATAATCAGGTGCTTATCGTTGATGAATTTACGGGCAGAATTATGCTCGGCAGAAGATATAACGAGGGTCTTCACCAGGCTATTGAAGCAAAAGAAAACGTTAATGTTGAGCACGAGAGCAAAACTCTTGCAACAATAACATTCCAGAATTATTTCCGTCTTTATAAAAAGCTTTCGGGTATGACGGGTACTGCGATGACAGAGAGCGATGAATTCAATCAGATTTACGGTCTTGATGTTATCGAAATCCCCACCAACAAGCCCATGATAAGAAAAGATATGCCCGATGTTGTTTATAAAACAGAGGCGGCAAAATATGAGGCGGTTATCGAAACAATCGCCGAGTGCCACAAGAAGGGTCAGCCCGTGCTTGTGGGTACCGTTTCAATCGAAAAATCAGAGCTTCTGAGTGCAATGCTCAAGAGAAGAGGCATTAAGCACGAGGTTCTCAACGCAAAGCATCATGAAAAAGAAGCCGAAATCGTTGCCCAGGCAGGTAAGGAATTTGCCGTTACAATCGCAACGAATATGGCAGGCCGAGGCACCGATATCAAGCTTGGCGGTAACTCCGAATATCTTGCAAAATCAGAGCTTCGCAGAATGGGATGCACAGAGGAGCTTATTGCCGAGGCAACGGGCTTTGCGGAAACAGATAATCAGGAAATCCTTGATGCAAGAGCAAACTATACTGCTCTTGAAAAGAAATATGACGATATAATTGCCCCCGAAGCTCAGAGAGTAAGGGATGCGGGCGGTCTTTTCATCATTGGTACGGAGCGTCACGAATCAAGACGAATCGATAATCAGCTCCGAGGCCGTGCAGGCCGTCAGGGCGACCCCGGCGCAAGCCGTTTCTTCCTTTCGCTTCAGGATGACCTTATGCGTCTTTTCGGCGGTGAGAGAATAACCAATGTTATGAACACTCTCAAAACCCCCGAGGATATGCCCATTGAAGCAAAAATGATAACCAACACAATCGAAAATGCCCAGAAGAGAATTGAGGGCAGAAACTTCGGTATCAGAAAGAGCGTTCTCCAGTATGACGATGTTATGAACCGTCAGAGAGAGCTTATTTATAAACAGCGTAATCAGGTTCTCGAGGGTGAGGAGCTTCGTCCCGTTATTATGAGAATGATTGAAAACAGCATCAATGAGGCTGTTGATATGTTCTGCTCGGGTCAGGCTTCAAAGAAAGACTGGAATGTTGAGGGCCTTAAAGAAAAGTTCAAGAGCTGGGGTCTTGTTAAGGAAGACGATTTCGGCGATGTTGCCGATAAGGATGAGCTCAAAGAAATTCTTTTTGACAGAGCAATAACAGTTTATGAATCCCGTGAACAGCTTTTCGGCAACGACGAAAAGGATGTTCCCGTTATGCGTGAACTTGAAAAAATGATTCTTCTTCGCAATGTTGACTCCAAGTGGATGGACCACATCGACGCTATGGACCAGCTTCGCAGAGGAATAGGTCTTCGCGCCTATGCACAGACCGACCCCGTTGTTGCTTACAGACAGGTTGGTTCCGATATGTTTGACGGAATGAACGAAGAAATCCGTGAGCAGACCGCAAGACAGATGCTTACCGTTATGATTAGAAGTCAGGAAGAAACCAAGCGTGAGCAGACTGCAAAAATAACGGGCGCTTCAGGTGCGTCTGACGGCACGGATAAAAAACAGCCCGTCAGAAAGAAAGAAAAAACAAAACCCAATGACCCGTGTCCCTGCGGCAGCGGCAAGAAATATAAGAACTGCTGCGGAAATGTGAGAAATTAAGTCTTAATTCGGAGTGCGTTTTTTACGCATTCCGAATCCCTGATTTATAATATTAAGGTATCAAATTAATGGAAAAGATAACTGCACGCACAAACGAAAAAATTAAATACGCAGTAAAGCTTGGCGAAAGCCCGTCTTTCCGCCGCAAAAACGGAGAATTTATTCTCGAGGGGGCAAGACTTTGCTCCGATGCGGCAAAAACGGGAATTGAAATCCGCACAGCTTTCATAACATCAAAAGCTTTTTCAAAATATGAGGGCTATATCGGTGAAATAACCGCAGGCGGCTGCATATGCTATGAAATAAGCGAGGATGTTGCCAAAAAGCTTTCCGACACCGAAAATTCCCAGGGTGTTTTCTGTATCTGCGCCATTCCCGAGGGAAACAAAAAGGGAATTGAAGCAGGAGGCAGATATCTTGCTCTTGAAAATCTGCAGGATCCCTCAAATCTGGGTGCGGTGTGCAGAAGTGTTGAGGCGCTGGGGCTTGACGGACTTATAGTCAGCGGTGGCTGTGATATTTATAACCCCAAGGCAATGCGTGCATCAATGGGCTCTCTGCTCAGGCTCAACATAATTGAAGAGCCGAGTCTTGAAGAGCTGATAAAAAAAGCAAATGAAAACGGAATTCTGACACTCGCCTCTGTGCCGAAAAGCACGGCAACCGATATACGCAAGGTTGAAATGAACGGCGGAGTTATCTGCTGTGTGGGCAATGAGGGCAACGGACTTTCGCAGGCGGTTATTGATGCTTGCAGAATACAGACCGTTATTCCTATGCAGGGCAGAGCGGAATCTTTCAATGCTTCGGCGGCGGCGGCAATCCTTGCGTGGGAGTTGATAAGATGAGCGATATAAAATATTGGGTCTGGTATTCTCTTATAGCAGGTGTAGCAACCAGAAATGATGATATTTTATCTGCATTTCCCGACCCCGAAAAATTATATTCTGCAGGTTATAACGAAATCGTAAGCTCGGGTGCTGTTAATTCATCAAGGCTTAAAAGAATACTTTCAACGCCCATCGGAAAAGCCGAAGAGATAGTTGAAACCTGCAAAAGAAACGGTTGGCATATTATTTCGCCCGAAAGCGAGGATTATCCCGATGATCTTCGCAAGCTTATTGATATGCCCATCGTGCTCTATGTTGACGGCGATTTATCGTGTGTTAATAAAGGCGTTGCAATCGGAGTTGTCGGCACAAGAAAGCCGAGCAATGAAAGCATTGCAATAGCAACAAAATTTTCTGCGCAGGCCGCGGCGGCAGGTGCCGTTATAGTCAGCGGCGGTGCACTCGGAATAGACAGCGCGGCGCACGAGGGTGCCTTGCTTGCAAAAGGGAAAACCGTTTGTGTGCTCGGTTGCGGTTTAGGAACGGATTATCTTCGCGAAAACGAACCTTTACGCCGTGAGATAAGCAAAAACGGTGCAGTAGTAACCGAATATGTGCCCTTTGCAAAAGCTTCGATTTATTCGTTTCCTTCAAGAAACAGAATTATTTCAGGTATGAGCAAGGGTGTGCTTGTTGTTGAAGCGGGCGAAAAAAGCGGTTCGCTTATAACTGCAAGGCGTGCCGCAGAGCAGGGAAAAGAAGTTTATGCAATTCCCGGCAGCGTTCTGAGCACGGCATATACGGGTGCAAACAAACTCATAAACGACGGCGCAAGAGCAGTTTCGAGTGTTGAAGATATGCTCAGGCCCTATTCGGTTATGTATCCCGATATAATAAATCTGAAAAAGATTGAAGAAATTTCGGAAAAATTCAGAATCCCCGAGGTTGAAGAACCTCAGGAGAAAAAGAAAGCCGAGCCTCCCAAAGAGAAAAAACCTCTTGCGGAGGATTTCGGAGAAAACGTTAAAACGGTTTATGCTCTTTTCGGCAATGAACCGCTTCACCCCGATGAAATCAGCCTTATGAGCGGATTGCCGTTTTCTGAGGTTGTCTCGGCTCTTTTCAAACTTGAGCTTGAGGGTTATATAAAGCAAACAGACGGAAAAAACTACGTTTTGAATTAATAAATTGACAGGAGAAAAAACAAATGTCCAAGCTTGTAATCGTTGAGTCCCCCGCAAAAGCAAACACTATCAAAAAATATCTCGGAAAAGATTATGAAGTTGTTGCATCAAAGGGTCATATCAGAGATTTGCCCGCCGCAAAGCTCAGCGTTGATGTAAAGAACAACTTTGCTCCCAAATATGCACTCATCAAAGGAAAGGAAAAGCTTGTTAAGGAGCTTAAGGAAATGGTTGACGGCAGCGAAGCAGTTTATCTCGCAGCCGACCCTGACCGTGAGGGAGAAGCAATTTCATGGCACCTTGCAACAGTTCTCGGTCTTGATCTGAAAAAGAAGAACCGAGTAACCTTTAATGAAATCACAAAAACAGGTATCGAAAACGGAATGTCAAACCCCAAGCAGGTCAATATGGACCTTGTTAATGCGCAACAGGCAAGAAGAATTCTTGACCGTCTTGTGGGCTACCGTTTAAGCCCCTTTGTTTCGCAGAAAATCAGAAGAGGTCTTTCTGCGGGCAGAGTTCAGAGCGTAGCGGTAAGACTTATTGTTGACCGTGAAAACGAAATCAACGCATTTGTTCCCGAAGAATATTGGGTAATCGATGCAAAGCTTGCAAATTCACAGAGAAGAACATTTACCGCAACTCTTAATGCGGATGAAAACGGCAAAATCAAAATTTCAAACGGTGAGCAGGCACAGAACTATCTTGACCGCCTCAACGGTGCGGATTATGAAGTGAAGTCCGTTAAGAAGGGCACAAGAAAAAAGAATCCCGCTCCCCCGTTCATAACCTCAACTCTTCAGCAGGAAGCTTCAAGAAAGCTCGGTTTCCAGGCAGAAAGAACAATGCGTGCCGCACAGGAGCTTTATGAAGGTGTTAATGTTAAAGATATCGGCACAATGGGTCTTATTACTTATATGAGAACAGACTCACTCCGTATTTCCGAAGAAGCAAGAGCATCTGCATCGGATTTTATTGCAAAAACTTACGGCAAAGAATATTTACCCGAAAAGCCCGTATATTATAAATCGAGAGCCAATGCTCAGGACGGTCACGAAGCAATCAGACCTTCAACTCCGTCAATTACCCCCGCAATGGTAAAGGGAAGTCTTACAAGCGACCAGTATAAGCTTTATAATCTTATCTGGATGAGATTTATGGCAAGCCTTATGGCAAGCTGCGTTCAGAACACCGTTAAGGCAGAAATCGTTGCGTCAAAAGCAGGTAACGAAAATGAATACTGCATCTTTACCGCTGCAGGCTATTCAATCAAGTTTGACGGTTTCACAAGACTTTATGAGCTTCCCGAAGAAGAAACTGATAAGGGTGTTCTTCCCGAAATCAAGGCGGGCGAGGCTCTTAAGCTTCGTGAGCTTGCTTCAAACCAGCATTTCACCCAGCCCCCCGCACGTTACACAGAAGCTTCGCTTATCAAAGAGCTTGAAGAAAACGGTGTTGGCAGACCCAGCACATATGCAACAATTCTTTCAACAATAATCAAGAGAGGCTATGTGCAGAGAAAGGCAAAGCAGCTTGTGCCCACCGAGCTCGGCGGCGCAACAACAAGCCTTCTTAAAGATAAATTCCCCAAAATCGTAAACACCAAGTTTACCGCACAGATGGAAACAACTCTTGATAAGGTTGGTTGCGGCGAAGCCGATTATGTGGCGATGCTCGATGAATTCTATACCGACCTTGAAAAGAATCTTGATAAAGCAAAAACCGAAATGAAGAATGTCAAGATTCAGCTTGAAGAGGACACAACCGATATTCCCTGCGATAAGTGCGGAAGAATGATGGTTATCAAAACCGGCAGATACGGCAGATTCCTTGCCTGCCCCGGTTATCCCGAATGCAAAAATGCAAAGCCGCTTATTGTTAACACGGGCGCAAGATGCCCCGAATGCGGCAGCGAAATTATTGAAAGAAAATCCAAGAAAGGCCATGTTTTCTACGGTTGCGGCAACTGGCCCAAGTGTAACTTTATGAGCTGGGATGCTCCCGCAGGTCAGGATTGCCCCGAATGCGGAAAGGCACTCTTCAAAAAGAAAACAGGCAAGCTTGTTTGTATGGCAAAGGGCTGCGGCTATGAAAAGTCTGCTCCCAGAAGGAAAAAAGGCGATGAATAAGGTCAAGGTTATAGGCGGAGGCTTCGCAGGTGCGGAAGCGGCTTGGCAGCTTGCAAACAGAGGCATTGAGGTTGAGCTTTATGAGATGAAGCCCGTTAAGTTTTCTCCTGCCCATTCGGGCGAGGGTCTTGCGGAGCTTGTGTGCTCAAACTCGTTCAAGGCAATGCGTCTTGGCTGTGCGGCAGGTATGCTCAAAGCAGAAATGGAGCTTATGGGCTCTCTCTGCGTGGAGTGTGCAAAGGCAACCGCTGTGCCCGCAGGCGGAGCGCTTGCAGTTGACAGAGATAAATTTTCGGCTCTGGTAACCGAAAAAATTCTTTCGAGAAAAGAAATAACTCTTATCAGAGAAGAGGTTACCGAAATTCCCGACGGCGTTGCAGTTATTGCGGCAGGTCCTCTTGCATCAGAAGCTCTTTCCGAAAAAATCGCGGCTCTCTGCGGCGGAAATTTAAGCTTTTTCGATGCGGCGGCACCTATCGTAACAGCGGAAAGCATAGACCTTGAAAATGCATTTATGCAGTCAAGGTATGACAGGGGCGAGCCCGATGATTATATCAACTGCCCCATGAACAAAGAAGAATACGAAGCTTTTTATGAGGCACTTATAAATGCAGAAAGTGCACCCACTCACGAATTTGATAAACGCAAGGGCGTTTATGAGGGCTGTATGCCCATTGAGGTTATGGCGTCAAGAGGGCACGACACAATCCGCTTCGGCCCGATGAAGCCCGCGGGTCTTGTTAACCCCAGAACGGGTCACCGCCCCTGGGCAAATCTTCAGCTCAGAAAAGAAAATACTGCGGGAACAATGTATAATCTTGTGGGTTTTCAGACCAATCTCAAATTCGGTGAGCAGAAAAGAGTATTTTCAATGATTCCCGCTCTTAAGAATGCGGAATTTGTCAGATACGGTGTAATGCACCGCAACACATTTATTGATTCACCCCGATTGCTCGGCAGCGATTTCGGCTTCAAAGCAAAGGAAGGTTTGTATTTCGCAGGTCAGATAACGGGTGTTGAGGGCTATATGGAATCGGCTTCGGCGGGAATTCTTGCGGGCATCAATGCCGCAAATAAAATTCTCGGCAAAGAACCGTTTGTTCCATCGGAGCTTACAATGACGGGCGCACTTGCCCGCTATATCAGCGATGAAAATATAAAGAATTTTCAGCCTATGGGTGCAAGCTTCGGTCTTTTGCCCCCTCTTGATGTGAAAATCAGAGATAAAAAAGAAAGATATGAGGCTCTTGCCGAAAGAGGCTTGAATGAACTGAAAAAACAACTTGAACAGAACTAAAATCATATTTACGGAGGAATATTTATGATCCTTGAGAAATTGATTGAAATAATCTGTGAAGAACTCGGAATTGACGGCGTTGACGAAACAACTGCGCTCGGCAGTCTTGTTGAGGATGAATTTGAGCTTGCAGAGCTTGTTCAGGCAGTTGAAGACGGGTTTGAAGTTGAAATCGGTGATACGGAAGATATTACCGTTGGTGAGCTTGCCGATATGATTGCAAGCCAATCTTGAAAGGACGATAAATTTTTATGGAAGAAAAATTGGAGGCGTTGCAGAGAAATCTGGGCTATAAGTTCAAGGATATTTCTCTGCTTAAAACCGCACTTACGCACTCCTCATATGCAAATGAGCAGGGCGGCGGCACCGTCTGCAACGAAAGGCTGGAGTTTCTCGGAGATTCCATTCTCGGCTTTGTTTCGGCAAAATTCTTTTATGAGAATTATGATTTGCCTGAGGGCGATTTAACAAAGCACAGGGCGGCAAGAGTCTGCGAGCCTGCTCTCTGCGTTTTTGCAAAGGAGCTTGAAATCGGCCCCGCGCTTTATCTGGGCAAGGGCGAAAAGAGAATGAGGGGCGATGAAAGACCCTCAATTCTTGCTGATGCGTTTGAAGCCGTGCTTGCCGCAGTTTATCTTGACGGCGGTCTTGAAGAAGCAAGAAAAATTGCTCTTCGTTTTGTTGCAAGACACGATGAGCTTGAAAAAGAAAAAGACTGCAAAACAATGCTTCAGGAGATTATTCAGCGTAACCGCGAGGAACATATCGAATATGTGCTGATTGATTCTTCGGGCCCCGACCATGCCAAAACTTTTACCGTTGAGGTTCACCTTAACAGCAATGTTATCGGCACGGGCTCGGGCAGAAGCAAGAAGCTTGCAGAGCAGCAGGCGGCAAAAGAAGCGCTTGCTCTTATGGGAATAAAATGAAACATATTAACATAGCACTTTTTGTTGTGCACAAAGGATGTCCGCATATGTGTTCGTTCTGTAATCAGCGGAGCATATCGGGCAGCCAGAAGGATATTACGGCAAGGGATGTTCACGAGGCGGCAGAAACCGCAATGGCATCGCTTTCTGCGAATGAGGCGGCGGGCGGCGAAATAGCGTTTTTCGGCGGCAGTTTCACGATGATAGAAAGAGAATATATGATTTCTCTTCTTGAAGCGGCTTATGAATATGTTGAAAAAGGCATATTCAAGGGTATCCGCATTTCAACAAGACCCGACGGCATCGACCCCGAAATCTGCGGAATTTTAAAAAAATACGGCGTTACGGCAGTTGAACTCGGAGCACAGAGCCTTGATGATAAGGTTTTGCAGCTTAACGAAAGAGGGCACACCGCAAAGCAGGTTGAAGACGCCTGCGTAATGCTGAAAGATTTCGGTTTTGAGCTAGGTTTGCAGATGATGACGGGGCTTTACGGCTCGCAGGATGCCGACAGCATTGAAACCGCCGAAAAAATAATCCGTCTTGCTCCCCAAACCGTCAGAATTTACCCCACCGTTGTTATTGAGGGCACAAAACTTTGCACTCTCATGAGAAACGGCAGTTTTGAGCCGAAAGGCATTGAAGAAACGGTTGAGCTTTGCGCAAAGCTTATTCCGATGTTTGAAAATGCAGGAATCAAGGTTATCAGAGTGGGTCTTCATTCGGGCGGCGGAGTAGAAGAGGGCTATGCGGGCGGAGCCTATCATCCCGCACTCCGTGAGCTTTGCGAGGGCAGAATTTATTATAATGCTGCGCTCGGAGAGCTTGAAAAACGAGGCAAGGGCAGTTATGTTATTGCCGTTGCAGATAAAGAAATATCCAAAATGACAGGTCAGAAAAAACAAAATCTCATAAAGCTTGCGAATGCGGGCTATGATTGCAAAGTTGTTGGCAAAAGCAGCTTGCAAAAGGGTGAGATTGAGATAGAGGGATATAAATGATATTAAAAGCACTTGAATTGCAGGGATTCAAATCATTCCCCGATAAAACCGTGCTGGATTTCGGCAGAGGCATAACCGCCGTTGTCGGTCCCAACGGTTCGGGAAAGAGTAATATCTCGGATGCGGTTCGCTGGGTATTGGGTGAGCAGTCAACCAAAACTCTGCGAGGTTCAAAAATGGAAGATGTTATCTTCGGCGGCACAAGTCAGAGAAAGGCTCTGGGCTATGCCGAGGTAACCTTGCGTCTTGACAACACGGACAGAGGTCTTAACAGCGATAAGGATGATGTTTCCGTAACAAGACGCTATTACCGTTCGGGCGAAAGCGAATATCAGATTAACGGCGAAACCTGCCGTTTGAGGGATATTCACGAGCTGTTTATGGATACGGGTCTTGGCAGAGACGGATATTCAATGGTTGGTCAGGGCAGAATTGCCGACCTTGTTTCGGCTCGTTCAACCCAGAGAAGAGATATGCTTGAAGAGGCGGCGGGAATATCGCATTTCCGTTATCGCAGAGCCGATGCAAACAGAAGACTCGACCAGGCGGAAGAAAATCTTGTTCGTTTAAGAGATATTCTTTCCGAGCTTGAATCAAGAATCGGGCCTTTAAAGATACAGAGCGAAAAAGCGCAGAAATTCCTTGCTCTTTCCGATGAGAAAAAGACCCTTGAAATCGGTCTTTGGCTTCATACGATTGAAAAATCAAAGAACGGACTCCGTGAGCAGGAGCATAAGCTTTCGGTTGCGTCGTCGCAGTATGACCAGACCGAAAAAGAGCTTGTTGAGCTTATTTCGCAGATGGAAGATGCCATCAAAGAGGGTCAGGATATAACCGTTGAGATTGAAAATCTCCGCCGTTTTATTTCGGAGGGAGAAGAAAGTGCGGCGGTTATCGACGGACGAGTTGCCGTTGAAAAGAACACCATTGAACATAATAATCAGACCATTGAGCGACTCAGCGGCGATATGGGCGACAGCGACCGTTCAGCCGCAGAGATTGATGAGCAGATAGAGGCGGCAAAGGCTGAAATTGCCGAAAAAGAAAAGCTTGTTGAAGAGAAAAAAGAAGAGCTTGCCTCGGCGCTCGAAAGCCTTAATTCCTTGCTCGGCAAAAACAGCGAAAACAGCGAAAAGGTAAGAGAAATCAACGAAAAGCTTACCGAATCCGCAATGAAGCTTGCCGATGCAAGAGTTAAAAAATCAACCGCACAGTCAACCGTTAACGAGCTCACCGCAAGAATTGCGGATATTGACCGTGTTATCGGTGCAAGAGAAGAAGTTATTTCTTCTCTTGAAAACGAAAAAGCTGCGGCGCAGAAAGAACTTAACCGTCTTAAGGATGAGGCGGCAGAGCACGAAAATGCACTTGACGGCTACCGTATGATTATCGGCAGCAGAAGCGATAAAGCGGAAAAGCTCCGCAAGGAACTTGAATCGCTCAATCTTGATATTTATCAGAAGAATGCAAGAATAAAAATGCTTGATGACCTTGAGAAGAATCTTGACGGTTATGCAGGCAGCGTTCAGAAAGTTATCAAGGAATCAAAAAGAGGTTTCTTAAGAGGAATAAGAGGCACTCTTTCTCAGCTTATTTCAACCCCCGCCGAATATGCGGTTGCGGTTGAAACAGCACTCGGTGCGGCAATTCAGAATGTTGTTGTTGACGATGAAAATGCCGCCAAAAAAGCGATTAACTATCTTAAAGATAACAGAGCGGGCAGAGCAACTTTCCTGCCTCTGACCTCGGTTAAATCAAGACCGTTCACCGAAAAAGGTCTTGAAAACTGCGAGGGCTTTGTTGATATGGCAGACAAGCTCCTCGAATACAGCGGAGAATATGCCGAAATCATCGGCTCGCTTCTTGGAAGAACTGCGGTTGTTGATAATATCGATAACGGCATTGCCATGGCGAAAAAATTCTCATACAGATTCAAAATTGTTACTCTTGACGGTCAGGTGCTCAATGCGGGCGGTTCAATGACGGGCGGCTCAAGAGGCTCGGGCTCGGGCTTCTTAAGCAGAGTTACCGAAATTGAGGCTCTCAAAGAAACCGTTGCCCAGCTTGAAAAGAAGTTTGATGAAAAGAACGCAAGCCATAAAACTGCGGCAGAAGAGCTTGCACTTGTTCAGGCGGAACTTGATGCTTCCGAGGCAGAGCTTGTAAAAGCGCAGGAAAATATAATCCGTGCCGAGAGCGAGCTGAAGCTTGTTGAAGACAGATATGCTGCCGCAACCGGTCATATTGAAGAGCTCGAAGCCGAAAAAGAGCACGCAAAGAAGAGAATTGATGAGTGCAATGTTTCGGATAAGCAGGCAGACGGCGAAATTGAGCTTATCACCGCTGAAACAGAACGCCTTAACGGCGAGCTTTCAGGGCTTAATGAAGAAAAAGAAAATCTTGATAAACTCCGCGAAAAATCCGATGAGGTTAGAAACGGACTTAATCTTGAAATCGTTGCCCTTAAAAAGGAAATCGAATCAAATAACGAAACGGTTGAAAATTGCCTGCACCTTAAAGAAACTTACAGCTTAAGAAACGACAAGCTTATTGCCGAGATTGAAGAAATCAAGGCAAAGAATGCAGAAACCGAAAAAGCTATTGCAGAGCTTGAGGCTCAGGCGGCTGAGCTTCGTTCAGGTGCTGAAAACACAAAGGCAAAGATTGAGGCACTCGTTGAAAAACGAACCGAATGCGAAGCAAAGAGCACTGCACTGCGCACCGCAGAGCGTGAAAAAACTGCTGAAAGAGAAAAACTCGGCGGTGAGCTTGCAAGGCTTGAAGAGCGCAGAAATTCAATGCAGAGAGAGCTTGAAACCGCACAGAATAAGCTCTATGACGAATATCAGCTCAGTCTGCGTGAGGCAGCGGAGCTCGGCATTGTGCTTGATGATATTGCAAAGGCGCAGAGAACTTTGCATGAGCTTAAAAATAAAATCCGTGCTCTTGGTAATGTCAATGTCGGTGCCGTTGAGGAATACAAAGAGGTTTCAGAAAGATTTGAATATATGAGCGGTCAGATAGGCGATATTGAGAAATCAAAAGCAGAGCTTATCAAGCTTATTGAAGAACTTACGGGCAAAATGGCGGAGCGATTCCGTGAGCAGTTCAGAAGAATCAACAACAATTTCGGCGAAACCTTCAGAGATTTGTTTGAGGGCGGTAAAGCAGAGCTTGTGCTCGATGACCCGCAGGATGTTCTTGAATGCAACATCAATATCAGGGTTCAGCCCCCCGGAAAGAATGTTCAGAATATTGACCTTCTTTCAGGCGGTGAAAAGGGTCTTGCGGCTATCGCACTTCTCTTTGCAATCCTTAAAGTAACACCCGCACCGTTCTGTATCTTTGATGAGGTTGAGGCGGCGCTTGACGATGTTAACGTTTCACGCTACGCTTCATATGTAAGAAATATGACGAATAACACACAGTTCATTCTTATCACTCACAGACGAGGCACAATGGAAGAGGCAGATATGCTCTATGGCGTAACAATGCAGGAAGAGGGAGTTTCAAAGCTTCTTGAACTCAAAACAGCCGATATGGCAAAGAAATTGGGTCTTGAATAAGTTTTTTATGACCAATGTTACAAATATGACTGATTTTCACGCAGTTTGTTACTTGATTATAAAAAGTTCTTATGATATAATTTTAAAGTAAAATATTTCTAAGCGTAAATTTCGCTTGAAAAGGGAGGATATAAAAATGTCAAACCACGGTATTATCAATTACCCCGATGCGAAAGCTGTTCAGAAGCAGCTTGATGAGCTTATCAAAAAGCCTATCTATTCAATCAGCCCCGAAGCTCTTAAGAATTATGAAACAGAATACTTTGATAAGAAGTGTGCAAAGTCAAAGGCAATGATTGAAGAAGCAAAAACAATCATCCCCGGCGGCGTTCAGCACAACCTTGCTTTCAACTATCCGTTCCCCCTTGTTTTCACAAAGGCAGAGGGTGCATATCTTTATGATATCGACGGTAACAAATATTATGACTTCCTTCAGGCAGGCGGCCCCACAGTTCTCGGAAGCAATCCTCCCGCAGTTCGCGAAAAGGTAATTGAGCTTCTTAACGATTGCGGCCCCTCAACAGGTCTTTTCCACGAGTATGAATACAAACTCGGCAAGAAGATTTCCGAGCTTATTCCCAACGTTGATATGTTCCGTATGCTCGGTTCAGGTACAGAAGCTTGTATGACAGCTATCCGTGTTGCACGTCTTGCAACAGGCAAGAAAAAGATTCTTAAAATGGGCGGCGCATACCACGGCTGGTCAGATCAGCTCGGCTACGGTATCCGTGTTCCCGGTTCAAAGTTCACTCAGGCAACAGGTGTTCCCCT
>JAZOVH010000045.1:0-18920 GCA_045658585.1 Acutalibacteraceae bacterium
ACATACTTGTCTGTATGGTCACCGATGATCTTGATTGAGTCTTTGTTAGCACCAACTGTGCCGTCGCCGCCGAGACCCCAGAACTTGCACTCGATTGTGCCTGCTGCTGCGGTGTTGGGAGCTTCTTTCTCTTCAAGAGAAAGGTTTGTAACGTCATCGTTGATACCCATTGTGAACTGTGCCTTGGGAGCATCCTTTGCAAGCTCATCGTATACTGCGAAAATGCTTGAGGGAGGAGTATCCTTTGAACCGAGACCGTAACGGCCGCCGATTACCTGAGCACCCGTTCTGCCTGTAGCTGCAAGAGCAGCAACAACATCAAGGAAGAGGGGCTCGCCGAGTGAGCCGGGTTCCTTTGTTCTGTCGAGAACAGCAATCTTCTTTGCTGTTGCGGGGATAGCTTCAACAAGCTTCTCTGCTGAGAAGGGTCTGTAAAGACGAACCTTAACAAGACCAACCTTCTCACCCTTAGCGGTAAGATAATCAATAACTTCTTCTGCTACGTCGCAAACTGAACCCATTGCAATGATAACTCTCTCTGCATCGGGTGCACCGTAGTAGTTGAAGAGCTTGTAGTTTGTGCCAAGCTTTGCGTTAACCTTATCCATATATTCTTCAACAATTGCGGGAAGAGCATCGTAATAAGCGTTGCAAGCTTCTCTGTGCTGGAAGAAAATATCGCCGTTTTCGTGTGAACCGCGCATAACGGGTCTTTCGGGGTTAAGAGCACGCTTACGGAATGCTTCTACAGCATCCATATCGCACATTTCCTTAAGATCCTCGAAATCCCAGATTTCAATCTTCTGGAGCTCGTGTGATGTACGGAAACCGTCAAAGAAGTTGATGAAGGGAACTCTGCCCTTGATTGATGCAAGGTGTGCAACAGCACCGAGGTCCATAACTTCCTGTGTATTTGTTTCAGCGAGCATTGCGAAACCTGTCTGACGGCAGGCATAAACGTCTGAATGGTCGCCGAAGATGTTAAGAGCGTGTGAAGCTACGCAGCGAGCTGAAACATGGAAAACGCTGGGAAGAAGTTCACCTGCGATTTTGTACATGTTGGGGATCATAAGAAGAAGACCCTGTGAAGCTGTGTAGGTTGTTGTGAGAGCACCTGCTGCGAGTGAACCGTGAACGGTACCTGCTGCACCTGCTTCTGACTGCATTTCTGCAACCTTAACTGTTGTGCCGAAAATGTTCTTGAGACCCTGAGCTGACCACTGGTCAACATAGTCTGCCATGGGGCTTGACGGAGTGATGGGATAAATGCCTGCAACTTCTGTGAAGGCATATGACACCCATGCAGCAGCGTTATTGCCGTCCATGGTCTTCATTTTTCTTGCCATATTCTTTTCCTCCTAAATAAGTTTTTAACCAATCTAGTGATTATAATATAAAAACACCATTGATTATATTAACACTATTAAGCCCATTTGTAAACCTTTAAATATTCCAAATTGAAGATTTTTTTTACAAATTATTTGTGTAAACTTGTCAACACAGATATTTTTTGTTTGATTTGGTTTTCGCTTTATTGACTTTTCGGCGTTAAAGTGCTAATCTATAAGTTGTATTTTATTTTGGAGGTACTAAAAATGAGTCTTAACATTATCCAGCAGTTTTTCTTCAAGCTGTTCACTTTTATCGTAACAGCTATCTATTCTTTCAACGGCGGCGTTGTTGCTCCGTCAACGGAAGCTCCCATCAAAGCGGTTGACCCCGACGATGTGAAGCTTACCTTCGTAACCGTTGCAGACCCCCAGATTTCAAACTATATGTTTGACAGATATCAGGTTCTTCAGGAAGCTGTTATTGACCTTGAAAAAGCAGAATACGATTTTGATGCAGTTGTCGGTATCGGCGATATTGCGGAAAACGGTCTTGCAGAAGAATATCAGCTCTTCCTTGATGAGTTCAAGGATATCGATTCCCGCTACATAATGGCAACAGGTAACCACGATGTAAGACTTCGCAGCTACAAGCAGGTTGTTAACCGTTTCACAAAATTCACCAACGCTCTCAACGGTGAAGAAGGTAAAGGTCTCAACGCATATGCAGAAGGCAAGCTTGCTTATTCCGAAGAAGTAAACGGTTATAAGTTCATTGTTATGGGCTGCGACAAAACAGCATTTGAAGAAGCAAGCATCAGCTCCGAACAGCTCAAATGGCTTGACGCAGAGCTTGCTTCAGCAGACGCAGACAAGCCTGTTTTTGTTGTTCTTCATCAGCCCCTCAAGCTTACACACAATCTTCCCAATAACTGGGGTAACGGCACAAACAAGAACGCAGGTTCTGTAGGTCCGCAGAATGATGAAATCAAGGAAGTTCTTGCAAAGAACGGTGCAGATAAAACAGTTGTTCTTATCACAGGTCACCTTCATGCAGGCTTCAGCGAATACAGCTACGAAAAAATTGATACATTCCATTCTTTCAATGTTCCTTCACTCACAATCGATAACAAAGACGGTGCAGAGGGCGGCGACGGTTCGGGTCTTACCTACATCGTTGAGGTTTATGATGATGAAATTCTTTTCAGAGCAAGAAACCTTGAAGAAGGCAAATGGATGCCTCAGTTTGATACAACAATCAATCTCAGACCCGCTGCTTAATTTTAAATTTTGAAAGGAATAAGGCATAATGAAAAAAACATTTTTAAGAATTATCAGCCTTGTACTTTGCCTCACCCTTCTTATGGGCGGCTCGGCATTTGCATCGGCTGAAGGCGAAACCGCAGCAACAGATGCAACTCCCACCAGAATTTCAATCGTTTTCAACGGTGACGCAACCTCAAGCAGAGGCTTCACCTGGTACACAAAGGCAAACACCACAAGTGTTATTGAATTCAAAACTCTTGAGCTTTGTGATGACAGCTCCGATTCTGACAACGCATATGATATAAAATATGCAGATGTTTTCGAATGGGAAGGCAACTTCGTTCACAAAGCAACTGTTTCCGGTCTTGAAGCAGGTCAGACTTATTACTACAGAGTAGGCGACGGCGAAACCTTCAGCGACTGGGGTTCATTCGTTACCGACAACGGCGACGATAATGTTGAATTTATCACAATCGCAGACATTCAGGCAGGTAACCTCGGCAACTTCCTTCAGGGCGCAAGAGTTACAAAAACTGCTTTTGAAACTCTTCCCGGCGCAGAATTTATGATTAACCTCGGCGACTTCACAGACGACAGCACCAACGAAGAATGGGATTATTACGATACCGCAATGGGCGAAATCAACGCTAACACAACTCTCGCCCCCATCGCAGGCAACCACGACGGTCTCGGCGTTGCTCATTGGTTCAACAATATGTTCAACCTTGACACAAGCGAAAGCGTTCAGGTTAAAGACGGCGTAAACTATTCATTCGATTACGGCAATGTTCATTTCGCTGTTCTCAACACAAACGACATTCTTTCAATCTCAATCCCCCAGCTCAAGTGGCTTGAAAATGACCTCAAGAGCACCGATGCAGACTGGAAAATCGTTTGCATGCACAAATCACCCTATTCACTCGGTAAAGACGCAAAGTGGCCCGATGCTCTCTATCTTCAGAAATCTCTCACAAACGTTATCGATAAGTGCGATGTTGACCTCGTTATCAGCGGTCACGACCATCAGTATCTTCGCACAAAGCCCCTCACCAACAACAAGGTAGACCTTGAAAACGGCACAACCTATCTTCTTTCAGGCACAGCAGGTGCAAAGAGATATGAAATCCGTCCTTTCCTTGCAGGTCACTTTATGAAGACAGAGTGGTTCGGCGCAATCACAGTTCAGAGAAGCGGCGGCAACTACTGGGACGGCGAAGACTGGGATCAGCAGAATCCCGACTATGAGGGCGGTATCTTCAACGCAATCTCCGTTGACGGCGGCACACTCACTCTCAAATCATATGTTGTTTCCGACTACACAAGAGATGAAAACGGTGAAATCGTTGACCTCAACGAAACTCCCAAAGTTACTCTTCACGATACATACACCGTAACAAAAGAAACAGGCAAGAACGAAATCACCTTCACAGGCGACAACACAACAAGCGAAGCAGAATATAACCTTATGGTTGTTCCCAGCTTCCTCAAGCTTGCAGTTTATTGCTTCACAGAGTGGCTTCCCAAGTTCCTCGGAATGGTTCCCGCTCTTCTTGAAAGCGTAATTGTTTACGACATATTCTAATCATAAAACTAAAAGCGAAGAACCTAGGTTCGTCGCTTTTTCTTATGTCATTTCCTTTAAGAAATACTGCATAACTTTATTCGAAACGCTTGATGCAACGCCCGAGCCGTGACCTGCGTGCTCCGCAACACAAACAACCGCAAGGGGCAAATCGCTTCTTTGAGAATAGCCCGCAAACCAGGAATGGCTTTTTTCGCCGTCAATCTGTGCTGTGCCCGTTTTTCCGCACATCTGCAGATTTTCAAATTTCCAGTCGCCGTAGCTGTCCTCAACATTTGAGCGAAGCATTGCATTAAGCTTCAATGCCGTTTCGGGTTTGATTGTAATAACATTTTCGGGCATTCTGCCAACTATTTCGCTGAAGGTACCCACAGAGCGGATTCTGTCAGGCGCATAGCCCGTTCCGCCGTTTGCAATTGCACCCATTATCGATAGAAAATGTGCGGGGTTAACAAGGGTTGTGGACTGACCGATACCCGCCCAGCCGAGCTCGGATTTGCTTGTTTCCGAAGGCGAAAATCTGCTTTTCGTGAGCCTTATTTCCTTTGCGTAAAGCTGTGTGTTGAAGCCCATTGATTTTGCCGTTGCAAGCAGTTTTTCTGCTCCGAGTTCAACCGAAATCTCGGCAAATGCGCTGTTGCAGGATTCGTTCATAGCTTCGGTAAAATTCACTTTTCCGTGAACATCGTTGCATATTACCGAGCCTTTTCCAACCTCAAATTCGCCGTCACATTCAAAGATTCTTGAATCAATATCGGGAATATTTTCAATAGCCGAGGCGGCAGTTATTATCTTCATTATTGAGCCCGGAGTGTAGACGCCCGAGGTCACTTTATCAAGGAAAACGCCGTCATAAATCTCGTTTGTCAGCAGGTCTTCGGGCCTGTTTTCAATATCATATGTCGGCTTTGAAACGCTGCATAAAAGCTGACCCGTTTTATAGTTATAAACCGCAACCGCACCGTCATAATTTCCGAGTGCTTCATAGGCAATTCTGTTCGCTTCGCTGTCGATATTGAGCGTAACATCGTTGCCCGTGCCCGTCTGTTTGAGGTTATATATTCCCTCAACAAGGCTGTAGCCCGAAAGCACATCACGATAGATATGGTGAGTGCCTGTTGATATAAATCCCGAAGTGTCGCCAACAACGTGAAGCACGGCTTTTCTGATTGCCGCACTTTTTGCAAAAATGCGTTCATTATCCGAGCTTTTTGCAAGCTCAACTCCGTTGATATCATATATCGTGCCCGCATTGACTATCGTTCCGTTTGAATAAATATGGCGGTTCGCACGGTTTGATGCCCATTCCGAGCCGTTAATAATAATGCCCGCAACAAAAATTCCGATGCCAATAATAAACGCACCTATAAGCGCATAAAGAACCAGTGCTCTTTTGTATATGGTATTCATGCCGTGCCCCCTTTCTGCAACTGCTTTTTGGGAGCCGTTTTTTTATTTTTATGAACCGCAACATCGGGCTTCGGAGGCTCAAACGGAGCACCCGCCGCTCTTATATAAGCAAGCAGACCCCACGAACAAAGCATGCTCGAGCCGCCTCGGCTCACAAACGGAAGGGTAACGCCCGTAAGCGGCAACAAATCTGTGATACCGAAAACATTGAGCGCAAGCTGAAAAAGGAGCATTCCCGCCGCTGAAACTGCGGCAATGGAATAGAATGTTGAGCCCGAAGTTTTCGCCGCACGCACCGCAAAAAACGCAATGCCCGCAAACGAAAGCAATATCAGAAGACCCATAATCAAGCCCATTTCTTCGCAGATAAGACCGAAAACAAGGTCAGTTGATGCGGCATAAACATCACGCAGATAACCCTCACCGATACCAAGACCGAAAAATCCGCCGCTTGCCGAATATATAAGCACTCTCGTCTGCTGATAACCCGAAGTGTCCATATAATCCCAGACATGGCGATAAGCTTCAAATCTTGAAGCAACATAGGGCTTGAAATAAATAACAAGCGCCGCACCCATAAGCGCAACCGTGCAGATAAGCACAATCGTTCGTATATTTCCCGAACGCATAAACGCAATGAGAATAAAGGTGAAAAAGAAAATAAGTGCCGTGCCGAAGTCTTTCATAAGGAACAAAAATCCTATGCATCCCAATGAAAAAACAACATATTTTGTAAGGCTCATATTTGAAAGCAGCTTTTCAAGAGATGCCGCACCAACAAGAATAAAGGCGATTTTTACAAGCTCCGAGGGCTGAATCGAGAAAAATCCGAGGTCAATCCAGTTGAGCGTGCCGTTGATTGTTGATGCAAGCGCAAGGTTTGCCGCAAGCACACCAATTGCACCCACCGCAGCGGGATAACGCAGAAAGCTTGCAACGTTGACATCCTTGATAAGAAGCAACATTATAAGATAAACCGCAAGCCCCAGACCGATTGCTATAATCTGTTTCAGCGCATAACTTTCATTGAAGCTTGCACAAACCGTCAGTCCTATTCCCGAAAGGAAAAATGCTATGGCTTCAAGCTCAAAATAATCGTTGCCTGTAATGAGAGTGCCGATGAGCATATATATCCACTCTGCGGCAATATATCCGAAGAAAATATAAACGAGCGATAAGCTCAGTTCATCCTGCCTGCAAAGCACGCACGCGGCACAGATAAGCTGGAATGCCGTCATAAGCATCATAACGGTTATCTGTTTAAAATGCGGTTGTTTTGCGTTTTTTGTCTTTTCCGCCATCGGTACACCCCCTTTTTGATTATAATAACATACTTCCCTCTGAATTTCAAACACATTATAAATCCAAAAATTTTTTAATTTGTTAACAAATATAATCATTTTTATTAAATTTATTGCGGTATCCTTTGGAAAGAAAATTTCATATACTGCTAACAGCACAGATAATTTAATATAGCAAAAAAATCTGTTGCATACCGTTTTAAAATAGTGTATAATGTTTTAAATATGATTATAATGGGGCGGTGTATTAAAAACCGCTCTCACAAGTATTGACAGGGGGATGCTTTCCGATGAAAGCTTATTTCGATAACAGTGCCACAACTGCACCTTGCACCGAAGCGGTTAATGCAGTTCACGATGCAATGACAAAATGCTGGGGCAATCCCTCCTCTACTCACCGTGCAGGCAATGCGGCAAAAGAACTGCTCGACTCCTCAAGAGAAGCAATTGCCAAAAAGCTCTCCTGCTCACCCGAAGAAATTTATTTCACCTCGGGCGGAACCGAAAGCAACAACATTGCAATTTTCGGAGCAGCGCACCGTATGCGCCGCATGGGCAAAAGAATAGTTGCCACGGGCATAGAACATCCCAGCATTGACGAAACTTTAAATCAGCTCGAAGCAGAAGGCTTTGAGGTTATTAAACTCAAGGTTGATAATTTTGGCAGAATAAGCGAAAAAGAGCTTTATTCCGCCGTTAATTCAAATACAATTCTCATAACAATGATGCTTGTTAACAACGAGGTAGGAACAATAATGCCCGTTGAAACAGCAAAAAGAGCCGCCATGATGGCGCACTCACCCGCTCTTATTCATTGCGACGCCGTACAGGCTTTCGGCAAAATGCCGATTAAACCCGCCACACTCGGCGTTGATATGATGACTATAAGCTCCCATAAAATCCACGGTCCCAAAGGCGTTGGTGCTCTTTATATCAAAAAGGGCACAAAGATAAATCCCCGCACCTTCGGCGGTTCGCAGGAAACAAAAATCCGCCCGGGCACCGAAGCAATGCCCGCAATCGCAGGCTTTGCCGCCGCCGCAAACGCTTTGCCCGATATCAAAGCTCAGCTCAGCCATATGGCAATGCTCAGGGACTATATGGTTTCAAAGCTTCTTGAGCTTGATGAAATTGTTATCAACTCTCCTCCCGATGCCCTCCCCTATGTTACCAACATTTCGGTTCTCGGCATCAAATCGGAGCCAATGCTCAACTTCCTTTCCGATAAAGGAATCTGCGTTTCGGGAGGCTCGGCGTGTTCAAAGGGCAAAAAGAGCCATGTTCTTACCCGAATGGGTCTTGACCAGAAACGTCTTGACAGCCCCATACGCATCAGCTTTTCAAGATACACAACCGTGCAGGAAATTGACCTGCTTATTTCAGGCATAGCCGAAGCGCAAAAGGTTATCCGCAAAACAAAATAAAATAAAACGGAGTTTAAAATGAAAGAAATAATTCTCATAAAAAACGGCGAGCTTGCTCTTAAAGGTCTTAACAGAAGAACTTTTGAAGATATGCTTGTTAAAAATATGCGCCGCAGACTCGAATCCGCAGGCAAATTCAATTTCACCATTTCTCAGTCAACAATCGTTGCCGAACCCGTTGACGAAAATGCCGACCTCGATGAAGCAGTTGCAAGAATCGAAAAAGTTTTCGGTATTGCCGCTTTTTCAAGAGCTGCCGCAGTTGAAAAGGATATGGAAACAATTCTCAGAAGTGCCGAAGAATACCTGGCTCCCCAGCTTCTGAGCATTCACACCTTCAAGGTTGAAGCAAAGCGTTCCGATAAAAAATTCCCCCTCAACTCACCTGAAATCTGCCGCGAAACGGGCGGTTACCTTCTTCGTAAGTTCCCCCATCTTTCGGTTGATGTTCATAACCCCGATATGATTGTTACCGTTGAGGTAAGAGATAACTATGCATATATCCACGGCAAACAGATAAAAGGTGCGGGCGGTATGCCCACGGGCAGCGCCGGCAGAGCCGCACTCCTTATTTCGGGCGGTATCGACAGCCCCGTTGCAGGCTATATGATGGCAAAAAGAGGTCTTGAGCTTATTGCCGTTCATTTCGCTTCTCCCCCCTATACAAGCGAAAGAGCAGAGCAGAAGGTTCATTCTCTTTTAAAGCAGGTAAGCAAATATTCGGGCAGAATAACTCTTTTTGTTGTTCCTTTCACAGAAATTCAGGAACTTATCAAAGATAACTGCCCTGAAGATATTTTCACCGTAATAATGCGCCGTATGATGATGCGCGTTTCGCAGAAGATTGCGGCTAAAGAACACGCAGGTGCACTCATCACGGGCGAAAGCGTAGGTCAAGTTGCAAGCCAGACAATGCCCGCCATTGCCTGCACCGATGCAGTTTGCGAAATGCCGGTTTTCCGTCCCCTCATCGGCATGGACAAGGATGAGGTTGTTGCAATTTCAAGAAAGATTGAAACCTTTGATATTTCAATTCTTCCCTATGAAGATTGCTGCACCGTTTTCACCCCCAAGCATCCCAAAACAAAACCCACAATCGAATATGTTGAAGAGTGCGAAAAGGCACTCGAGGTTGACAGACTCGTTGACGAAGCTGTTGCCAACACAAGATTTTTATTCATAAATGCATATTAATTAGGAGGCATCTGCTTTGGCGGTTTGCGAAATTCTTTCGGTAGGCACCGAGATACTGCTCGGCGACATTCTTAACACAAATTCAAAATATCTTTCGCAGGAGCTTGCAAAGCTCGGCATTTCCGTGCTTCGCCACACAACCGTCGGCGATAATGCGGACAGGCTTGCCGCCGCACTCGGCACCGCACTTGAAAGAAGCGATATTGTTATTGCAACAGGCGGCCTCGGGCCAACGGCAGACGATATAACCCGCGATGTCTGCTGTTCCGTTATGGGCTTTGAACTTGAATTGAATCAGAATATTGCCGATAAAATCAAATCCTATTTTGAATCAAAAGGCATCGATATGCCCGAAAGCAATCTGCGTCAGGCATATGTTCCCAAGGGCGGTGTGTTTTTTGAAAACAACAACGGCACCGCACCCGGCCTCGGAATGAAGAAAAACGGCAAATGCGTTGTTATTCTTCCCGGTCCTCCTTATGAGATGGCTCCGATGTATCACGAAAGCGTCGTACCCTATCTTGCCGAATATTCAGACGGCATAATCGTTTCACACACAATCCGAACGATGGGCATAGGCGAAAGCGCAATGGCAGAAGTTGTTGCCGACCTTCTTGAAAACTCAAACCCCACAGTTGCTCCGTATGCCAAAAAGGGCGAGGCTCTTTTGAGAGTTACCGCAAAAGCCGCCTGCGAAAGTGAAGCAGAAGCACTCTGCGCTCCCGTTATTGAAGATATAAAGAGCAGACTCGGCAATTTTGTTTACGGCACAGACAGCGAAAGCATTGAAGAAAGAGTTGTTGAACTTCTTACAAAGAATAATCTCACAATCGCAACCGCAGAAAGCTGCACCGCAGGCTATATTCCCAAAAGAATAACCGATATTGCGGGTGCAAGCAGCGTTTTTGAATTTGGTGCAATAACCTATTCAAACGAAATGAAAGAAAAAATTCTCGGAGTAAAGCCCGAAACTCTTGCCGCCCACGGTGCGGTGAGCGAAGAAACAGCCACCGAAATGGCGGCGGGTATACGCCGCGTTTCAGGCGCCGATATCGGAATTTCCGTAACGGGAATTGCAGGCCCCGGAAGCGACGGCACATCAAAGCCCGTCGGTCTTTGCTACATTGCAATAAACGCAGAAGATTATCAATATTGCGAAAAAATTGAAACGGGCAAAAATAACCGTGAATATAACAGATATGTAACCGCATCCCGTGCGTTGAATCTTGCAAGAATTTATATTGAAAGGAAGGAAAATACAAAATGAATTCAAAAATATCGCTCATTTTATGCGTGATTTTAGCTGTGGCAAGCGTTGTTTTAATCGGCTTGTCAATCGGTAATTTCACAAAAGACGGCGGCGATTCCGTTATTTCCGATCCCAATGCCGCAGGCTATGTTATAAACGGAGAGGTAACCCACGATGCCCCCGCAAAAACTCTTTCTTCGGTTATCTCCAATAATCAGAAATCCGCTTCCTTCCCCGACGGAATTCTTGAAAAATTCAAGCAGGTTTATTCAATAAACAAAGACACCGCGGGTTGGATTTCAATTCCCGGAACAGAACTTGACACCGTTGTTGTGCAGGGCAAAGATAACAGCTATTATCTCACAAAGGATTTCTATAACCGTACAACATATGAAACCACAGGCACAAACTACGGCAACATCTATCTTGATTACCGCTGCATAAAAGACGGTCTTTCAAAGAACACCGTTCTTCACGGCCACACAACAGGCAAGGCAAGCGGCGTTCCCAAGCAGGCGTTCCGTTCTCTTTATGATTACAGAGATAAAAACCATTTTATCGAAAATCCCATCATTAAATACAGCACAATCTATGAAGAATACACCTTCAAAATCTGTGCCGTGTTCCTTTCAACAACCCAGCGCAAAGATGATAACGGCTATCTGTTCAATTATATTTATCCCGATATGTCCGATAACAATATGGTCGGCTATATCGAGCAGGTAAAACAGAGAATGCTTTATGAAACAGGCGTTTCTCTTGAGCCCACAGATAAAGTTATCACCCTTTCAACCTGCATTTACGATTACGGCAAAAATGTTGACACAAGACTCGTTGTTGTGGGCAGACTTCTTCACGAGGGCGAAAGCGAAAGCATTGATGCTTCTCTTGTTAAGGATAATCCCGATTACCGCAGACCTCAGGTCTGGTACAACAGCAAAGGAAAAACAAACCCCTATAAAAATGCCGCCCGCTGGGAACCCAGTCCGGAATAATAAAGGAGAATAATAATGGCAAACGATAATATGAACGAAAACAAAGCCAATTCGCTCCCCGAAGGAATTCAGTCCATCGCGGATGACGAAGCTCTCAAAGAAATAGATTTCGGCAACTTCCTTGAAGAAAACTCAAAAGGCTCACCTCTTTTTGAAGGCTTTCACGATGATATTGCAAAAACTGAAAAAAGCCTTGAAAGCGAGCTCCAGAGCCTTTATGACGATATTATGGGCAGCGGCCCCGCAACAATCGTGCCCAAGCCCATGTCACTTCTTACCGCAGAAGACGCAGAGCCTGCAAAGATAACACTTTCAGACCCCGAAATTCTGCCCGAAAATGAAGAACATTCTCTTGAAGAACTCTGGATTGACCCCGAAGAATATATGGATATTCCCGTTGTTTCTCTTGAAGAGGATGTTAAGGAAGAAGAGCCCGCAATTGAGGGCGAAATTCCCGCAGAAACCTTTTTCAACCCCTCTGCGGATGAAGAAACTCCTTCTCTTGCAGATATTGCAAAGGACGATATATTCAGCCTCATAGATTCGCTCAAATCCGAAGCAGACGGCGAAACGGGTTTTGAGGATATTCTTGCAGAAATTGAATCAAATTCCGAAATAGTTCCCGTTAAAGAAGAGTCTTTTGCTGTTTCACAGCTTATCTCCTCCCCCGAGGACAAGCCTGTTCTTGAAGAAACCGGGGATTCCGATGATGGCGATGCCGCTCTTGATGAGCTTGTTGCAGACGAAGAAGAAAGTGAAATTGCTCCCGAAGCAGCCGACGACGATTTTGACCGTGAGCTTGCTATTCTTCTCGGCGATATTCCCGAACCCGAAAAGCCCGCCGCAGAAAACTTTATAATCGAAATCCCCGAAGAGGATGATTTTGATTATTCGGAAGAGTCTGCTCCCTCATATGAACTTCAGCCCGATTACTCGGCGGTTGTTGTTTCTTCGGAAAAGCCCGAGGCAATTGATATAACCGCACACGATGACGACGAAGAATACGAAAAACTTCTTGATGATCCCGCCGAAGAAAAGCCCGCAAAGAAAGGCGGTGTCGGCGAGGTTATAAGAAAAATTGTTCTCACCCTTTCAATCATAACAATTATTGTTTCTCTCGGTGTTCTTGTTAACACCTATGTTATTGAGCCTTACAGAGCAAAAACCGCAACGCAGGATCTTGCGGAGCAGATGAGCCAGAACAGTAACGCTCACAGCAACAATGTTATTGATAATTCAAACTCAAACGCAGAATCCAAATATCCCGTTGGTATGCTTGCAAAATATGCTCAGCTTTATGATGCAAACGATGACCTTTCAGGCTGGATTTCAATTCCCGCTCTTCAGATTGAGCTTCCCATTGCAAAGGGCAACGATAACGATTATTACCGCAACAGAGATATATATAAAAAGTATACTATGTACGGCGTTCCCTTCTTTGACTACAGAATGACCGACCTTAAAACTCTTCATCGCAACACTGTGCTTTACGGTCATAATATGCGTTCCGATGACCTCATTTTCGGTATGCTTGAAAACTACAGAACAATTGAGGGCTATCAGTCCGCACCCGTTATTGAATGCAACACCATTTACGGCGACCACACCTGGTTCGTTTACGGTGTGTTTATTTCAAACGCATATGAAAACCAGGATAACGGCTATGTTTTCCCCTATAACTTCATTGACATAAGCGATGCAAAATTCGCAGATTACATCAAAGAAATCGATAAGCGTAAATTCTACACAACAGGTGTTGACCTTAACGTAAACGATAAGATTCTTACCCTTTCAACCTGCTGCTACGATTTCACCGACGCCCGTCTTGTTGTTGTTGCAAGACTCCGCCGACCCGGTGAAAGCATCAGCGTTGACACATCAAACGCATATTATAATCAGAATCCCAAGTATCCCCAGGCATGGTATAACGCAAACAAAAAGCAGAATCCCTATGCAGAGGATGCACGCTGGTAATTTTAAAACAAACGGAATGAGGTGGTAATAATGAAAAGGAAAATTTGCCTGCTCACGCTGAAAGCCGAAACGGCTCTCGGTGCATCAAAGCTTCTTGAAGCCAAGCTTTCCGAGCAGTCAAAAGATTTTTCGGATATTTCAGAATTTTCCGAAAACATAATTGACCGTGCAAAGCAAGGTTTTATCACCTTTTCCGCCGTTCCTCTTTCTGTATTCCTTTCCGCAAAAATCAATCTTTTGAAATCTCTTTCCGTTAAAATAATCAGAAATCAGGCGATTGTTTCCGCAATGGAAGCAAATATGCCCGATGACCGCAAGGAATGCGATTATCACGCGGCAATCCCCGAAAAAGCAAGAGCGATTGTTTCAAAAGACGGTCTTTATTCCGCATTCGTTTATTATGTGGGCGAGGGTGCAATCATCTTTATGCCCCTTGAAGAAGAAAGACTTGAGCATATTTTTGCAACAAAGCTCAGCGGCCTCGTTGCCGCAATCGCCGCAGACAAAGAAATTGTTGAAACAAAAAACAATGACGAATCGGAATTCAGGGAACACGTTGAAGCAGTTATCGGAAGCGGCAAAAAAATTGCCGTTTTCTCAGGCGGAAGCTCTGAAATCCTGCTTTCGGTTCTTAAAAAAATCCCCGGTTCTGCAGGCACCTTCATTCCCGTTGAAGCCGAAACCGCAGAAACCGAAAATCCCGATGAGTATCTGCCCCGCTGTGCTAAAAATGCGGCGGAATCCGCAGAAGCCGACCTCGGAATTGCAATTTCCGAACCCGTCAACGATATTGAAAGCGGCGAAAGCTATGTTACCGTTACGGTTGCGGATTCCGAAAATGCTCACGCAGCAAAGGTTTTTGCAAATCCCGGTGAAAGCTCTAAACAGCTTATGATAGCCGCCATTATGCACATCTGCTCAATGCTTGATGATGCATCGGGCGTGGCAGGTCTTGTTAATCCTAACAAAAAAGCAAAGAAAAACCCGAAACAACCCCTTCTCATTGCAATTATCGGAATTGCCGTTGCCGCTTTGGTTTGTCTGGTTATTGCCTTTATCGTATACGGCAGCTCGGACCGCAACGAAATTCCGCTGAATTCCGCCAATATGGGCGTATTTGCAGAAAAAGAAACAATGCAAACAACCGAATATTCCGATATCTATAATAATTACGGCGGAAGCTATATTGATTTTGAAGATGACGGAGTTTTTGTTACCGAAGAGGAATCAACAACCGCTCCCGAATCCGTTATAACAAAACTCACAACGGTATTGACCACCGTTTTAACAACCAAACCAACCACTACCGCAAAGCCGACAACCACGGCTGAACCCACAACCACGGCAAAGCCAACCACCACCGCCAAACCCACCACAACAAAACCGACTACCACAACCACAACAACCAAGCCAACCACCACAACTACCACCACAACTACAGAGCCCGCCAAAGAAACTTCATCTGCTTCGGGCAAGTTTGTTTTCAAAACCTACGGTTTCGGTCACGGCGTAGGTATGAGTCAGGAAGGCGCTATCGTAATGGCGAAAAACGGCAGCACCTATGAAGAAATTCTGAAATATTACTATACGGGTGTAACAATAAAATCCGATTCCTCAACCCCCGCAACAATAAAATACGGCGACAAGGATATTCCTCTTGTTGAATATCTTTGCAGAACAACAAAAAGAGAAATCGGCGCAGGCTCACCCTATGAAGCCCTTAAAGCGCAGATTGTTTGTGTTTATACTTTTGCAAAATATAATGATTTTGATATTTCAGCATCAAAACACGCTTATGATTCATCCTGGGAATATGAGGGCACCAATATTCACAAAGCCTGCCTTGAGCTTCTCGGAATAAGCTCGGATGCAGAACCTGCAACCGCGGTTTATATTGATTATAACGGAGCTCCCGCAAATGCAATTTATTTTGCATCCGCGGCTAAAAAGACAACTCCCGCATCAACCGTATGGGGCGGTTCAAATTCAAAATATCCCTATCTTGAGGGCGGAGTTTCAAGCCCCGAAACTGTTGACATCGCAACAAAAGAATTCACCGCTGAAGAGATGAAAAAGATAATTATGGAATACAGCAAAGCATTGGAAGCTAAAGATTCCAAAAACAAAATCGTGCTCGATGAAGACCCCGCAAAATGGATTACGGTTATTTCGCACGATTCCGCTTACAGTAATAATATCGGATACATAACCAAAATCCGTGTCGGCAACCGTGAAATGAGCGGCAACACCTTCCGTTATTATCTGATGGATTTAAAAATCCGTTCTCATTGCTTCACGGTTGAATATGTTAAATAAAAAGGTTTGATAATAATGAAAAAAATTGACCCCACGGTAAAAAAAGAAACTCTGTTTGTTGCATTGCTGACCGTTGTTTTCAGCGTGCTTATGCAATCCGTTTTTCTTGTTATCGGCAAATGGGACTATACCGTTCTTCTTGGGAATCTGCTCGGTGCTTCTGCCGCAGTTGCAAACTTCCTCATTATGGGACTGACCGTTCAGGCGGCGCTCGGCAAAGAACAGAAAGACGCAAGAAATATGATGAAGCTTTCGCAGATGCTTCGTATGTTTATGCTTTTTGCGGTTGCTTTAATCGGCTATCTTGTTCCCGTTTTCAGGCTTGTTGCCGTTGTTGTTCCGTTCATATTCCCCCGCATCGCAGTTGCCCTGCGTGCAATTTCAATCAAAAAACAGGGATGAGGTGAAAATATTTGAAAAAAACAAGCCTCAAATTTAAAATTGTTGATATTTTCTATGTCGCAATGATGATAATTCCGATTGTTTGCGGAATTGTTCTCAAAGTGCTCACAACACCCGCTTCCGAAGGAATATCCATCACGGGCGCAAGAGTTTATTTTACGGTTCCGATGCCTCTTCAGGATTTTATTGTTTCGGAATCTCAGGTAAACTCCGCTTTGGTTCTGATTGTCATTCTCTTCTTCTGTCTGTTTCTCACTCACGGGCTGACCGAAAAGAGTGATCTGAAAAGGCAGCACATTGCAGAACTGATTGTTGAAAAGGTTGATTCTCTTGTTGATGAGAATATGGGCAAATATTTCAAAGGCTTTTCACCATTCATTATCGCAATTCTCGCCCTTTCCGCTTTTTCAAGCCTTATAACGCTTGTGGGACTTTATCCTCCCACATCCGATATAAATATCGTCGGCGGATGGGCAGTGCTCGTTTTCATTCTTATAACTTATTATAAAATGAAATGCGGCCCGATAAACTATTTGAAGAGCTTCACTCAGCCCGTTGCTCTGTTAACACCGATAAACCTTATCAGCGAAATCGCAACCCCGGTTTCAATGGCATTCCGTCACTACGGCAATGTGCTTTCGGGAACCGTTATCTCGGTTCTTCTCGGCTCGGCGCTCGGCGGTCTTTCATCAAAAGTGCTCGGTTGGCTTCCCGGTTTCCTTGCCGATATTCCGCTGCTTCAGGTTGGTATCCCCGCTGTTATGTCGGTTTATTTCGATGTTTTCAGCGGATGCTTGCAGGCTTTCATCTTCGCAATGCTCACAATGATGTATGTTGCGGGAGCATTCGATGTTGAAACATTTGAAAAAATAAGAAAGAAAAAAGCCCTGAAAAAGGCTGAAAATAAATAATAAATAATTTTTTGGAGGTAAATAATATGGAACTCGCATTAGGTATTATTCTCGGTTGCTGTGCTCTCGGCGCAGGTATGGCTATGATTGCAGGTATCGGCCCCGGTATCGGTGAAGGTAACGCAGTTGCAAGCGCTTGCGAAGCTATCGCACGTCAGCCCGAAAGCAAGGGCTCGGTAACAACAACAATGCTTATGGGTTGCGCCATTGCCGAAACAACAGGTCTTTATGCTCTTGTTATCGCAATTCTTCTTATCTTTGTTGCACCCAACATTCTTGTTGATATCCTTGTTGAAACCATGCAGGCATTATAATTTCTGAACATCGGAGTGAAATAAATGCAAACCTTAGATGTTATTTCCGTCAATATATGGCAGATGCTGGTTTCTCTTGCAAATCTTGTTCTGCTGTTTTTGGGGGTAAAAAAATTCTTATATAAGCCTGTAAAAAAGATGCTCGAAGCCCGTCAGAACGCCATTCAGAGCGATTATGATGCCGCTGCCGAAGCAAAAGAGCAGGCTTATTCCGACAAATTAAAATATGAAGAAAAGCTTCAGTCTGCAAAAGCAGAGGCGGATATGGTTATCAAATCTGCCGTCAGCGTTGCAAACGAGCGCGAAAAAGAGATTCTTGCCGAGGCTAAAAATAAGGCAGACGGCATTGTCCGTCAGGCAGAAAACGAAGCAATTCTTGAACGCAAAAAAGCCGAAGACGGCATAAAGAAAGAAATTGTTGAAGTTTCTTCTCTTCTGACCGAAAAAATGCTCGAAAGAGAAATTTCCGAGGCTGACCATCAGCATTTCATCGATTCATTTATAGAGAGTATAGGTGACGAAGATGATGCAGACTGAACGTGAATATGCTGCGGCTTTGTTTGAGCTTGCCGCAGAAGAAAGCAATACCGATGGTTTTCTGCTTTCTTTAAAAACCGTTAAACAGATTTTAACGAAAAATCCCGAATATATTGATTTTCTTTCATCTCCCGCTATCCCGATGAGCGAAAGACTCGGGGCAATCGATGAGGCTTTTGCCGAAAATATGCCCGAATATGTTGTTTCGTTTCTCAAGGTGCTTTGCGAAAACGGCAAAGCACGCACCGTTATGGGCTGCATTGAGGAGTTCGAAAAGCTTGCAATGGCTTTTTCGGACAGAACTCTTGCCGAGATTTATTCTGCGGTTGCACTCAGCGAAGAGCAGAAAAGCGGTATATGCAAAAAACTCGAAAAACTTACGGGGAAGAAAATTGACCCCGTTTATATTATTGATGAATCACTGATAGGCGGTTTGAAAATTGAAGTTGACGGCAAAACTCTTGACGGCAGCATCAGACACCGCCTGGGCGAAATTAAGGATGTGATGAACTCATGAACAGACCCGAAGAAATCAGCAATATAATCAAAAATCAGATTAAAACCTATAAATCAAAAATCGATATGACCGAAACGGGCAAGGTTATTCTTGTCGGCGACGGTATCGCAAGGGTTTACGGGCTTAGAGAGTGTATGGCTAGCGAACTTTTAGAGTTTGAAGACGGGTCTTTCGGTATGGCTCAAAACCTTGAAACGGAA
>JAZOVH010000046.1:0-11230 GCA_045658585.1 Acutalibacteraceae bacterium
GAACGGGAAGACCGATTTTTGTCATTTCAGCAAGGTTAGCACCCTTACCGCCGAGAGTGTTACGCATTGAAGCGTCACCTTCGGAGAACAAATAAACATACTTGTAAGCCATTGGTATCTACCTCCATAAATAATTATAAACAAAATTAAGCGGTTTTTCTGCAATACACAGACTGAACCACTAATGATTATAACAGATAGAAAAACAAATTTCCATATATTTTTAAGAAAATATATATAAAATTTGGTTTGTGTTTTTAGTAACTATTTACATATTGGGGTGAATTTCGGTTGATTATGCAGTTGAGGTTGAAAATCACAGACTTTTTGTTGTATGATATATGCATGCAGCGGATTTATTGCACTTTAATAAAATTTATGATAGTTTTCAATTTTTCTTGACATTTACCTTGGGTGAAATGTTAGGCTTAAAGCTGAAAGGAGGTCGGTTTAATGAAAATTAAAGAAGTTATTGAAAAAACGGGACTGACCGACAGAGCAATAAGGCTTTATATAGACGAAGGGCTGGTTTTGCCGAATATAGATGAATCCTACAGCGGAAGAAAGAGCATTGATTTTTCGCAGAGAGATGTTGAAAGACTGAATAATGTTGCACTTCTGCGTAAAGCGGGATTTTCGATTGCGGATATTAAAAGCGTGGTTGACGATAACTCAACCGCAAAAAATATTGTTGAGAAGTTTATTGAGCAGACCGAGCAGAATATCGCACACGAAACGGAAATTGTTGAAAAACTTAAGGGCATTTCGTTTGATGAAGAAGTAACACTCGAAACAATCTGCGATTCGTTATCCGAAACGGTTGAGGAAAAGCAAGTGCCGAAAGAGGATATGAAGTCCAAAACAGTATATAATGCAACAAGAAAATTCACTTTTGGTTTCGGTATCTTCGGCATGGTGTTTTCTGTTTGTGCAATGATTGCTTTCGTAATATTTGGCAAAATTAGTTTTGTTCATCTTTATTTGAAAGATGACTTTATAAGAACCTTTTTGTTTGCTAATTGCGGCTGTGTTCTGATATTGATTTTGTCTACTGTTATTGCGTTGCTGAACAGAAAAACGGAGCACAGAAAAAAGAGGGAAAAAATAAAAACAGGGATGTCAGGGGTTTTGACTTTAATTCTTTTTCCTGTGGCGATTTATTCATCATTACCGTATCTTTTGGGAATAGGCTCCTGCTATTCGCTTACTTATGATGTTGAGGATTATCTTGTTCTTGACACATGGGTTCAGGATGATTACGGAGAAGAAATAGACACTGTGTTTCCTGATGAAATTCCTCAGTCGGCATTGGAGTCTGCCGATAGGAATTTTGATGTAGGTTATCCGTTCACAACCAAATATTACTACAAACATACCTTTGTTCTTGACCCTGACTTTGATATCGTTGCCGAGTGGATTCTGCCTGAAGAAGAATTTGAAAATGAAAAAAACAGATTAAACGGAAAAGAAATATGTTCACTGAATAAAGGCGACTGGACATTGCTGGTTTTTAAGTGTGAACACATTCCTTCTCCGAGATTTGCAAATCCGATTACCGTAGAAGAAAGAATTTTTGGGCATGAGAGTTGGAACGATGACAGTTATTGGATTTCTTTCTTTGCATACAACGATAAAACCCGACGGGTTAGATATGTTGCTTCGTACGCAATAGATTCATATCCCGAAGGTCCTTACTACCTCTCTCTCGACTGGTAATATCGCACTTGAAAAAATAAATAAGTTGATATATAATCGGTGTGGATTTATTCTGCACCGATTTTTATTGTTTCAGGTTGTGTTTTATGGAAATATTAACTTTATCTCTTTTTTGCCTTGCGTTGACGGTGTGCATTATTCTTGATGCTTCTGTGCTTTACGCACTTGTTGCGGGGCTGGTTATTTTTGTCAGCTACGCCAAAATAAAAAAGCACTCATTCAAGGCAATATTCAAAATGATTTTTGACGGCATAAAAACCTCAAAAAATATTCTTATAAACTTTTTGCTCATCGGTCTGCTGACGGCATCGTGGCGTGCAAGCGGAACGATTTCGTTCATTATCTGTTCGGCGATTGATTTTATAACACCCGAAATTTTCGTGCTGATGACATTTTTGCTCAACTGCCTTGTTTCATTTCTTATGGGCACATCATTCGGCACTTCGGCAACGATGGGCGTTATCTGTATGACGATGGCAAAATCAATGGGTATGAATCCCGTTATGGTTGGCGGCGCGATGCTTGCAGGCTCGCTTTTCGGCGACAGATGCTCGCCCGTTTCAACGAGTGCACTTTTAATATCGGAGCTTACAAAAACCGATATTTTCAAGAATATCAAAAATATGTTCCGCACGGCGTTTATCCCCGCGATGATTTCGTGTGTGATTTATTTAATACTCGGATTTTTTGCGGGCGGGGGAGGCGAAACACCCGACCTCAAAACAATGTTTGCAAAGGAATTCAGCCTTCATTGGCTTTCGGTTATCCCCGCGGTTGTGATTCTTGCTTTTTCGCTTCTGAAAATCAAAACAAGATATGCAATGCTTGCGAGCCTTGTTTCGGCAATGATTGTTTCGCTTGCCGTTCAGAATGTTGAAATCACGGAATTCTTGAAAACCGTTATTATGGGATTTGAGGCGAAGAATGCGGATTTGAGCCGTATGATGAACGGCGGCGGTCTTGTTTCGATGCTCAATGCAACTGCGATAGTCTGCATTTCTTCGGCATATTCAGGCATATTTGCCGCAACGGGTCTGCTGAATTCGCTTAAATCAAAGATTGAAAAACTGAGCAGAAAAGTAACGCCTATGGGCGCAACGCTCATCACTTCGGTGCTCACTTCGCTCATTTCCTGCAACCAGACTCTTGCGATAATTCTTGCGCATCAGCTTTGTGAGGGCACGGAAAAAGATAAAGAGGCGGCAGCAATAAACCTTGAAAACACGGCGGTTGTGGTTTCTCCGCTTGTGCCGTGGTCAATAGCGGGCTCTGTGCCGCTGACTTCGGCGGGAGCGCCCGTTGCTTCAATGTTTGCCGCAGTTTTTCTTTATATTTTACCGCTCTGGTCATTAATGATTGCGCTGATTAAAAGAAGAAAGGAAAGAAAAAATGAACAGAATAACAAGCTTTACAGTTGACCACGACCTTTTAACAGAAGGTATTTATGTTTCACGCATAGACGGCGATATTACAACCTACGATATGAGAACAAGAGTTCCCAATTCGGGCGATTTTATGGACACAACAACCGCACATTCCGTTGAGCATATGTTTGCAACATTCGTAAGAAATTCCGAGATAAAAGACGATGTTATCTATTTCGGCCCTATGGGCTGCAGAACGGGATTTTATCTGCTTGTAAGAAATGCGGATAACGCGAAAATTCTTGAAATAACAAAGAAAATTCTTGCTGATATCATTGCTTATGAGGGAGAGGTTTTCGGCAACACCAAAAAGGAATGCGGAAATTATCTTGACCTTGATCTGGAGAAAGCCAAAGAAGAATGCCGCAGATACCTTAAAGCACTTGAAAAGGAACAGACATTTGAATATAAGGCATAAAAAACCGGAGCACTCTCGATTGAGAATGCTCCGTTATTTTTTTATCTTGCGTAATCGCCAACCATCATCATGTAGTTACCGATTTGTGCGCCGAATTCGGGTGCGCCGTCCATGATAAGCTTGCTTTCCTTTGTGAATTGAAGCATATCTGCGGTGCCCATAAGAATTCCGAGAGCGCTGTCAAGGCTATCGAATCTCATGGTGAAGAAGGGGAGAGCGCGCTTGTAAACGCCGCGGCCTGCCTTTGATTTGCCTGCCTTGATGCGGATATAAGCTGAAAGCTCGGGATAATCATTAACTGCCCACGCATAAACTCTGTCGGGGCTCTTGAGAGTCCAGTTGTGAATTTCTTCGTGGCCGTGCTTGTTGAGTGTGCTGATACCTGTTGAGAGCAGATAGAAATAGCATTTAACAAGCAGTTTCTTTGTTTCCTCATCCTCGGGAGCTTCGGTAGCTGTAAGAAGTGAGGACATCTTCAGAAGAGTCATCATAAACGCTGCAAAAACAGCGGGTTTCTTTGTGATACCTCTCATTGCGGGGAGTGTTGAGGGGCCGATTTTTCCTTTGAAGAATGCGTTCATTGTTTCAATGCTCTTGAATTCAAGTTCGATATGAGCATTGGTTGCAACCTTATCTGTGTGGCAGGTCCATTCGCCGCAATTAACAACGAAATGAGTTGAAAACTTTCCGTCGGGAGCGTCGGGGTCCTTAGCGCTGACCTGAATAACCGCATGAGCATGCTCGAATTTCTTTGCAAGCTTGGGGTCATCGGAAGCGATAGTCTTGATAAGGGGCAGAACCGCACAAAGGAAAATTTTATTGGTCAAAAAGTCTTCTCTCGAAGCCATATAAATCATTCCTTTCGGTTAAAATAGGGACAGACAAATGAAAGTAAGAACTCAAATTAAACTTCGTCGTCCCAGTCGTCGTCAAGTTCGAAGTCCTTACCCATAACCTCACGAACAGCTGCAATGATGCCGTTCTGGTCGATGCCGAGAGTTGACATGATGTCTTCGTGAAGACCGATGGGAGCAAACTTATCGGGGATACCGAGCTGTTTGAATGCACAGCCCTTACCTGCTTCAACGATAACTTCAGCAACTGCTGAACCGAGACCGCCGAGAATGTTGTGGTCTTCAGCGGTGATAATGCGGCGGGTTTCCATAACTGCCTTGATAATAGCTTCCTTATCAATGGGCTTGATGGTGTGCATATTAAGAACTCTTACCTTAAGACCGTCATTGGTTTCAAGGAATTTAGCAGCCTGATAAGCCTGGAATACGCATGAACCGCAGGCAATGATTGTAATATCTGAACCTTCGTTGATTGTAACAGCCTTACCAACTTCAAAGCCGTAATCGCTTGTTTCGTAAAGAACGCGGTCAAAGCCTCTGTTGATACGGATGTAGTAGGGTCCGAAATTATCGTATGCAGCGTGAACTGCATTGTAGGTTTCAAGACCGTCTGCAGGGCAGATAACGGTAAGGTTGGGGATTGAACGTGCAACAGCCATATCGCAGATAGCGTGGTGAGTTGAACCTGCCTGACCGAAGGATGTGCCTGCATGGGTAGCAATGATTTTTGCGTTAACGTTCTGATAGCAGATGTCGGTGTGAAGCTGGTCTGCGCTTCTGAGTGAAGCGAAAACCGAGAAGGTTGAAAGGAAAGGAACAAGACCTGCTCTTGCCATACCTGCAGCCATACCGAACATATTCTGTTCTGCAATACCTACGTTAAAATATCTGTCGGGGAATTTCTCACCGAACATACCGATTTTTGTTGATTTGCCGAGGTCAGCTGTGAGTGCAACAACCTCGGGGTGCTTTTCACCAAGCTCGCAGAGAGCCTGGCCGTAAATTTCAGCAGTTGAGAGTGATGTTGAATCAAGTGCTGTATAGGTTAATCCGCCTGCCATAATCAGATGCCCTCCTTTTCTGCACGAGCAATGCGCTTTGCATAGAATTTTTCAAGGCTTGCCTTTGCAAGCTCATATTTCTCTTCGTTAATTGCACCGTAGTGCCATGAGTAATCGTCTTCCATAAAATCAACGCCGCAGCCTTTGATTGTGTCGGCAATAATCATAACGGGAGCGCCTTTGTTTTCGAGTGCGAAGTCGATTGCTTCTGCAAGCTCGTTGAAGTTATGTCCGTCAACTTCCTTAACGATGAAGCCGAATGAACGCCACTTGTCTGCAAGAGGCTCGAGCTTCATAACGTCCTCTGTTCTGCCATCGATCATGCACTTGTTTCTGTCAACAAAAGCAATGAGGTTATCTGCTTTGAAGTGAGCTGCAGCCATACCTGCTTCCCAGTTTGAGCCTTCGTCGCATTCGCCGTCACCGAGGATACAGTATGTTTTATAATCCTTGCCGAGAACTTTAGCTGCAAGAGCTGTGCCGAGAGCGATTGAAAGACCGTGACCGAGTGAACCGGTTGAAGCGTCAATACCCTTAACCTTGTTTGAGTCAAGGTGAATACCCATTGTTGAGTTTGAAAGGTTGAATGTCTTGAGCTTTTCTTTATCGTCAAATCCAACGTGACAAACAAGGCTTGCAAGAGCAACGCCTGCGTGACCCTTACTGAGAATGAAGCGGTCTCTGTCTTCCCACTGGGGGTTTGCGACATCATACTTCATATATTTGTAATAAAGAATGGTGAGCATATCCATAACGCTCATACCGCCGCCGATATGTGCACTGCCTGCCCAGAATGTGGTGTCAAGGCAAAGCTTACGGAGTTCATGAGCCTGTTTTTCAAGTTCAAGCCATTCCTGCTTGGTTAATGCCATAATGTATTCCTCCTTAAAATTATCCTAATTCGGGGTGATTTTTGCGGACTGCCTTGAATGCATCTTCCGCCACCTCGATTGTGTGCTTGATGTCTTCGTCTGAAAGAGCGGCATTAATGAAGTGGTTGTGGTGGTTGGTCATATAAACGCCTCTCTTAACAACCTCTGCAATCCATTCCTGATGAAGCATAAGTGAATTGTCGTCTTTAAGCATCAGGTAGAAGAGTGCGGGTTCGCCCGAAACGTTGAGGTTGAAGCCGTTGTTTGCAGCTGCAGCCTTAAGGCCGTCGCAGAGCATTGTGCCCTTATCAAGACAAATCTTGGGAAGGTCGATTTCCTTCATCTTGTTGATACAAGCGATTGCTGCCGCAAAGGGAACTGCGCTCATCCAGTAGCTGCCTGTGTATGAAAGACCGCTGATTGAGCTCTTGAGCCAATCTTTACCGCAAAGAGCTGATACGTTCCAGCCGTTTGCAAGAGCTTTACAGAAGCAGATAAGGTCAGCTTCGAAGCCGTAGAAGTGGTCTGAACCTGCAAGGTCAAGTCTGAAACCGCAACGAACGTCGTCTACGATAAGAACGATGCCTTTTTCTGTGCAGAGCTTGCGAACCTTCTGCCAATAACCTTCTGCGGGAAGAATGTTATCAAGGAAGTTGCCGTGCATATAGGGTGTTGAAATGAAAGCGGCGATTTCACCTTCGTTTTCTGCAACAACTCTTTCAAGCTGCTCGAAATCATTCCAATCAACATAGAGATTGTTTGAAACATCCTCGGGAATAACACCGGGATAGTCAATCTTCTGGCACCAGGGAGCAACGCCGTGATAATAACCCTTAACGAAGATAATCTTCTTTCTGTGGGTTGCGTTTCTTGCAGTCATAATAGCGGCAGTTGTTGTGTCGCCGCCGTTCTTTGCAAAGAATGCCCAGTCTGCCGAAGCAACTGTGTCAACCATAAGCTCTGCAAACTCAATAATTTTTGTTGAGGGAGCGGTAACGCAGTTTTCTATTTTCATCTGCTCCATAACAGCCTTGTCAACATCGGGGTCATTATAACCGAGAACGTTGGGGCCGTATGCACACATATAGTCTATGTATTTATTTCCGTCAACATCCCAGAAATATGCACCCTGCGCCTTCTGGCTGAAAAGAGGATATGCAGAAACGGGGATGCAGCAGCCCTCTGCGGGGCCCTGATGGCCGTAAAGACCTGAGGGAATTACTTTTGCGGCACTCTGAAAGAGCTCAGCACTTTTAGCGTGTGTATTGATTTTCATACTCATTTCAGAAACCTCCTTATGCAAGATACAGAGCAACTCTGTCAAGAATTCTGTTAAGATTGTCGAGCATTGAAATCATGCCCTTCATAACGATGTCGCCCGAACCTACACAAGCGATTGCATTAACGTTGCCGTCAAACAAATCTCTTGCAAGTCTGATGCTTGAAAATTCCATAATAGCTCTGGGATTTTCGCTGGGCTTCTTGATGCCGAGAAGTCTGTGGTCTTTAACTCTTACCGTTGCGGCGGGACCGTCTTTGATGCTGAAAGCGATTTCACCGTCAACCATATTGCTTGCGGAGAACTTACCGATTTCATCGTTGTTACCGATCTGTGCGATTGCAACGGTGATTGTGTAAAGCATAAGTGTTGTGCTGATTCTGAAGAAATCTTCGTCTTCAAGGTCAGCGGGATCGGGTCTCATATATTTTGTGAGAAGGTCTGTAAGCTTTGTGAAATCATTGAGGAGGAACTTGATGTGCTGGAATCCTTTTGAGGGGATGGGTGTGGTTGTTCCGTCAATAAGTCCGTTGAATTTTTCACATGAGCTGAAGGGAAGCTTAACATCGCATTTGTTGCAGCCCTGTTCCATTCTGCATCTGCCGTTTGCAAAGGTGATTGTTGCTGTGGGGCCGCCCTTTACTTCAAAGCCGATTGAAATGGGTTTCTTGTTTGTAAGCAGACTGCTTGCTTCGGGAGCGATCTCGCAAAGGTTTTCAAGTGTGCCGAGAACGCCGTAAAGATTGATATATGCCAAAGTTCTCTGATCAATCATTTTTGTTTCCTCCTTACTTATAAATACAGTCAATTTATTTTATCAAATCTTTTGTCCAATGTCAACAAATTATATTTTATTTTTATAAAGGATAAAGTGATTTTGCCGAAAGAAAAAACGGCAGCCGAAGCCGCCGTTAAAATCAGGAATTTTTAACAAAATATTCAATTAATTTTGCAGCATTTGCAGCCGCAATCGGAAGAAATTCGCCGTAATCCATATGGGAAGAGCCGTCTGCGCAGTCTGAAACGGCACGCACAACGCCGAAGGGAACTCCGTTTGTATAACAAACCTGAGCGATGCTTGCACCCTCCATTTCGCAAACGATTGCGTCAAAGTTTTCAGTTATGAATTTTTTCTTTTCGCCGCTTGCGATAAACTGGTCGCCCGAAGCGATAACTCCCTTGACAGCCTTGATGTTTTCGAGTGATTCAACGGCTTTTTCAAGCAGAGAAACAACCTTTTCGTCAGCGGGGATATTAATGATGTTTATGCCCGAAATAAGACCCACGGGGTCGCCGAGAGGCGAGGTGTCCATATCGTGCTGAACAAGGCTTTCGGATATCGCAATGTCACAAATATTGAGCTTGTTGCTCAGGCTTCCGCCAACGCCCGTATTTATAATGCAATCGGGTGAATATGTGAGAATCATTGTTTGTGCACACATGGCGGCGGCAACCTTGCCTATGCCGCAAACCGCAACAACAATTTCTTTTCCGTGAAGCTTTCCGCTTACATATTCAACGCCGCTTATTGTTTTTGTTTCTTCAATTTCCATAAGCGATTTAATGGTTTCAACTTCTATTCGCATTGCGCCGATAATACCAATCATAACAGCACCTCTGACTTTCAATAAATAATTGCACCGCAATTTTACCACAACAATATTTAAAAATCAATCTTATTGAAATTTTAGTAATTTATTTTATTAAAAATATTGCTTATATCAACAAAATATGGTAGAATGACTATGTTTTTATACATTATATACGATGGAGGCGGCAGAATTGGAATCCTACATAATAATTTTTCTTCTTGTTGCCGTTATTGTTCTGCTGATTGTTTTGCTTGCAAAGCAAAAAGGGAACGGCAAAAACGAGCTTCCCGCAAAGCTTGACGGAGTGAATGATAAGGTAACGGAGCTTTCCCGCTCGCTCGGTTCGGAGTTTGAAAGAAGCCGCCGTGAAATGCAGCATTCCCAAAGCGAAATGAGAAACGAAACGGCACGCTCGATGAGCGAAATGAATTCAAAAATCGAAGGATTGAAGCTCGAATATACAGAAAAGAATGCTTTGCTCGAAAAAACGGTGAGCGAGTCATTCAACAGAATAAGAATAAATAATCTTGAGCAGTCGGAAAAACAGACTGCGGCTCTTTCTCTTGCGGTTGATAAAATGAGAGAAAGCAACGAAAAGAAGCTTGAACAGATGCGTCTTACCGTTGATGAAAAGCTTAACGAAACTCTTTCGCAGAGGCTCGACAGCTCATTCAAAACCGTTTCTGAAAGACTTGAAAATGTTTATAAATCTCTTGGCGAAATGAAAGAACTTTCAAACGGCGTTACCGCTAATGTAACGTCGCTCAACAGAGTGCTCACCAATGTTAAGGCAAGAGGCACCTGGGCAGAGGTTCAGCTCGGAGCTATACTTGACCAGACCATTCCGGGAATGTATGAAACAAATTTTGCCTGCGATGCCGCATCAAAAGAAAGGGTTGAGTTTGCTGTCAGAATCCCTTCGGGTGACGGAGGTTCAACGGTAACATATCTGCCTATCGACTCAAAATTCCCGATGGAAGATTATGTGAGACTTTGCGATGCAGCCGACAGCGCCGATGCACAGGCTCTTGATGCAGCAAGAAAAGCACTTGAAGCAAGAGTGCTCGGTGAAGCAAAAACGGTTGCAAAATATATCAATGTTCCCACAACAACGCCTTATGCAATTCTCTATCTTGCAACTGAGGGGCTTTATGCTGAAATCGCATCCTCACGTTCGGGAATTGCAGAAAGAATAAGAAGCGAATACAACATAATGCTTGCAGGCCCGACTACGATTACCGCCTTGCTCAATTCGCTTTCACTCGGTTTCAGAGCAGTTGCCATCAATGAAAAGGCAAATGAAGTCCGTTTGCTTCTTGCCGCCGCAAAGGTGCAGTATGATAAATTCGGCATTGTGCTTCAGAAGGCAAAGCAGAAAATAAATGAAGCGGGCAAATCGCTTGAAGAAGCTGATAAGCGAAATGAAATAATTCGCAAAAAGCTCAAAAAGGTTGAAGAAATCGACGGCATGAACGCCGATGATATACTTGGTTTAGATGAATCTTCAGATATATAAGGAGGACTTCCAATGAAAGATGTAAAAGAAATTCTTGCTCAGATGACCCTCGAAGAAAAAGCCGCAATGTGTGACGGTGCCGATTTCTGGCATCTCAAGGGAATGGAAAAATACGGCTTCCCTTCAATTATGGTTTGCGACGGCCCTCACGGACTTCGTAAAAAGGACTACAGCAAAAAGGGCGACAGCCTTTCAAACAGCGTGCCCGCAATCAGCTATCCCACTGCGGCAACAACCGCAGCATCATGGGACCCCGAGCTTCTCTATGAAATGGGCGTCGCCCTCGGCAAAAAGTGCCTCAAGGAAGAAGTCGGCGTGCTTCTCGGCCCCGGTATCAACATGAAGCGTTCTCCCCTTTGCGGCAGAAACTTTGAATATTTCGCAGAAGACCCCATCCTTGCAGGTGAACTTTCTGCAGGTTTCATAAACGGCGTTCAGTCCATGGGTGTCGGCACATCACTCAAGCATTTCTGCGCAAACAGTCAGGAAACACGCAGA
>JAZOVH010000047.1:0-58618 GCA_045658585.1 Acutalibacteraceae bacterium
AACGATACCTGTTGCAAGACCAATCTGGTTGCCGTATGAGCTGGAGCCCGCTGCGGCAGTAGTTACGATTTTTCTCTGGGGAAGCTTGCCTTCGATTGTTTCGCTTACGGGAACTGTGGGGTCGCCCGCACCTGTAACACGCATTGCGGCATAAACATAGCTTCTGCCTGAAAGGGGGTCACGGATTGCACCGCCTATGCAGGTTGCAGCGCCGCCGAAGGGCTCGATTTCTGTGGGATGGTTATGGGTTTCGTTCTTGAAGAGAAGAAGCCACTTTTCTGTTTTGCCTTCGATTTCAACATCAATCTTAACTGTGCAGGCGTGGATTTCTTCGCTCTCATCAAGCTTTTCAAGAAGACCCTGCTTTTTAAGATATTTAGCGGCAAGAGTGCCGATATCCATAAGGTTGATGGGCTTTGTTCTGCCGATTGCATCTCTTGCGGCAAGATATTCGTCATATGTCTTCTGAAGAAGCTCATCCTCAAACTTAACTGAATCAATGTTAGTGAGGAATGTTGTGTGACGGCAATGGTCTGACCAGTAAGTATCAATCATTCTGATTTCGGTGATTGTGGGGTCTCTGTGTTCACCGATGAAATACTGCTGGCAGAATTTGATATCGTCAAGATCCATTGCAAGACCGTATTCGGCAACGAAATCAGCAAGACCCTTTTCATCAAGCTCAATAAAGCCCTCAAGAGTTTTAACTGTTTCGGGAATTACGTATTCTGTTGCAAGAGTTTCAAACTTTTCAAGAGAAGCTTCTCTTGCTTCAACGGGGTTGATAACATACTTTTTAATCTGCTCAAGCTCTGCATCGGAAATGTTGCCGTAGAGGCAATAAACCTTTGCGGTTTTAACAAGGGGTCTGTCACCCTTGGAGATAAGCTGAATGCATTCTGCGCATGAGTTTGCTCTCTGGTCAAACTGACCGGGAAGAAATTCAACCGCAAAAAGTCTGTCACATTCAAGATTGGGTTCTTCATTGATTTCATCAAGCTGAGGCTCGGAAAGAACTGTCTGCTTGGAGTAATCAAAAAGCTCCTTGCTGATGTTTTCAACATCATAGCGGTTAAGGATTCTTAAATTTTCTAGGCTCTTGATTCCGAGAAGGGAAACAAGCTCGTTTTTGAGCGAAAGAGCCTCATTTGCAAGACCCTCTCTTTTTTCAACATAAGCTCTGTATACCATAATTCATCATACCTCCAGGGCTTTCTTGCCTATATCGTTGCGATAATAGGCATTTTCAAAATTAACTGTTTTAACTGTTTCGTATGCTGCTGCAACTGCATCTGCAAGAGTAGCGGCGGTTTCTGTAACGCCGAGAACTCTGCCGCCCGCGGTAAGAAGCTTACCGTCTGCAAGCTTTGCACCTGCAACATAAATATTTTTATCAGCGGGCATTGTGATTTCAAATCCGCTGTCATATTTCTGGGGATAACCGTCGGAAGCCATAACAACACAGCAAGCCGATTTTTCGCTGAATTTAACCTCGGCATCGGCAAGAGTGCCGTTTGCAACATGCTTCATAATTTCAAAAAGGTCGCTTTCAAGAAGAGGAAGAACAACCTGGGTTTCGGGGTCGCCGAAACGGCAGTTATATTCGATAACCTTGGGGCCGTCTTTTGTAATCATAAGACCGAAGTAGAGGCAGCCTTTGAAGGTTCTTCCCTCGGCGTTCATAGCCTTGATTGTGGGAAGGAAGATTTCGTTCATGCATCTTTCGGCAACTTCTGCGGTGTAATAGGGGTTGGGAGCGATTGTTCCCATACCGCCGGTGTTAAGACCCTCATCGTTATCCTTTGCACGCTTGTGGTCCATTGAAGAAATCATGGGAATAACAACATTGCCGTCGGTGAATGAAAGAACCGAAACTTCAGGGCCTTCAAGGAATTCTTCAATAACAATATTGTTGCCGCTTTCGCCGAACTGCTTATCCTGCATAATGGATTTAACAGCATCGGAAGCTTCTTCTCTTGTCATTGCAATGATAACGCCTTTTCCGAGAGCAAGACCGTCTGCCTTGATAACGGTGGGAATGGGAGCGGTTTCAATATAAGCAAGAGCTTTTTCGGCATCGTCAAAAACTTCATATGTTGCGGTGGGGATACCGTATTTTTTCATAAGGTTCTTTGAGAAAACCTTACTGCCCTCGATGATAGCTGCATTCTTTTCGGGTCCGAAGCAGGGAATGCCGATTTTCTGCAGTTCATCAACAGCACCGAGAACAAGGGGGTCATCGGGTGCAACAACCGCAAAACCGATTTCATTGTTTTTTGCAAACTCAACGATGCCGTCAATATCCTTTGCGCCGATTGCAACGCATTCTGCGTCAGCCGCAATACCGCCGTTGCCGGGCAAAGCATAAATTTTTTCGATTTCTTTATTTTCTTTGAGCTTTTTTATGATGGCGTGCTCTCTTCCGCCGCCGCCGACTACAAGAACTTTCATTTATTAGCCTCCGTGATTATGTCGTTGCAAACTTTTTCCGCCGATTGCGGAAGAATTATCCATTCAGCCTGCTCCATAACTCTTTTCTGAAGATTTTCGGGAGTGTCATCGGGCTGAATTTCAACGGCTTTCTGCATAATGATTTTGCCGCCGTCGGGAATTTCGTTAACAAAATGAACCGTTGCACCCGTTACCTTTACGCCGTAGCCGAGAGCAGCCTCGTGCACACGCAAGCCGTAAAAGCCTTCGCCGCAGAATGAGGGAATGAGCGAGGGGTGAACATTGATTATTCTGTCTTTATAGTGATTTGTGAAACGCTCGGAGAGAATGCTCATAAAGCCCGCAAGGATAATAAGGTCAATTCCGTCGCCGTCAAGAATTTCAATCAGCTTGCCCTCGAAATCGGGGTTTTCGCTTTTAAGAACGGTTTCGGTTCTGATGTTTGCCTTTGCGGCTCTTTCAAGAGCATATGCCCCCGCCTTGTTGGAAACAACAAGAGTGATTTCACCGCTTTTTATTATTCCCGCAGACTGCGCATCAATAAGCGCCTGCAGATTTGTTCCGCCGCCCGAAACAAGAACGGCAATACGGGCTTTTTTAAGCATAATTTTCTCCTTTAATGCAATTAAGCAATAACAACCTTGTCTTCGGATTTGATAATTTCGCCGATGATGTATGCATCTTCGCCGTTTGCCTTGAGAACTTCGATAGCCTTATCAGCATCTTCCTTGGCAACAACAATGCTCATGCCAACGCCCATATTGAAGGTGTTGAACATATCTCTTTCGGGGATATTGCCTGTTTTTGCAATAAGGTCAAAGATGGGAAGAATTCTGAGAGAAGCCTTGTCAATCTTTGCGCCGAAGCCGTCGGGAATGCTTCTGGGAATATTCTCATAGAAGCCGCCGCCTGTGATGTGGGAAACAGCCTTAACGGTTACTTCCTCAAAGAGAGCGGTCATGGGCTTAACATAAATCTTGGTGGGAGTAAGAAGAGTTTCGCCAACGGATTTGCCGCCGAGCTCTGCAACGGGAGTTTTGATATCTGCGTTGTCAACATCAAAAACTTTTCTTACGAGCGAGAAGCCATTTGAGTGAACACCGCTTGAGGGAAGAGCGATAACAACGTCGCCTTCAACCATCTTTGAATTGTCAAGAACCTTATCCTTATCAACAACGCCTACGCAGAAACCTGCAAGGTCATATTCGTCGATGGGATAGAAGCCGGGCATTTCAGCTGTTTCGCCGCCGATAAGAGCAGCGTTTGACTGAACGCAGCCTTCTGCGATACCCGAAACGATTTCTGCAATCTTTTCGGGAACGTTTTTGCCGCAAGCAATATAGTCAAGGAAAAGAAGGGGCTTTGCACCGCAGCAGATAATGTCGTTTGCACACATTGCAACGCAGTCAATACCAACTGTATCGTGCTTGTCCATAATAAATGCAAGCTTGAGCTTTGTGCCAACACCGTCTGTGCCGCTTACGAGAACGGGCTTTGAGATGCCTGTAAGGCCAAGCTCAAAAAGACCGCCGAAGCCGCCGATGTCGCTCATAGCGCCTGCTGTGAGAGTTCTTTTGATGTGGGTTTTCATGAGTTCAACAGCTTTGTAGCCTGCGGTAATATCAACGCCTGCTGCTGCGTAGCTTTCGCTGAAGCTTTTTTCCATAATATATTCCTCCTGTGAAATTCACATATTTTACAATTTATAATGTTTAACCTTTGCCGTTCCAGCAATAGGTGCAAACGCAATCCTCGGGAAGACCGATTGCTTCAATAAGACCTGCAATGCTCTGATATTCAAGGGTTGCGAAATGAAGTCTTTCGCAGATTGCCTTGCGGAGCTTTTTGCCTCTTTCGGTTGAAGCATCTGCATATTCTTCAATATGCTTATCGCCCTCTTCGCCTTCAAGCTCGTGAATTATGCGGCGGGCAATGAGATCATCATCCGAAGTGTTGCGCGAGAAGTTGAGATATTTACAGCCGAACATAATCGGCGGGCAAGCCGAACGCATATGAACTTCCTTGGCACCGTGGCTGTAAAGGAAATCAACGGTTTCGCGAAGCTGAGTGCCTCTTACGATACTGTCATCAACAAAAAGAAGACTCTTATCCTGAATAAGGTCGTGAACGGGAATCATCTTCATCTTTGCAACCTTGTTACGCTCGCTCTGGTTTGTGGGCATAAAGCTTCTGGGCCAGGTGGGCGTGTATTTGATAAAAGGTCTTGCAAAGGGAATACCGCTTGCGTTTGCATAGCCGATTGCGTGAGGTGTGCCCGAATCGGGAATACCGCTGACGAAATCGATGCCTTCGCAAAGTCCGTTCTGCTTATCTTCCCTTGCCATAACCGCACCGTTTTTGGTTCGCATAACCTCAACATTCACACCTTCATATTTTGAGGTGGGGTAGCCGTAATAGCTCCAGAGGAAAGCGCAGATTTTCATTTTTTTGTGGGGCTTTGCAAGAGTATCAACCCAATCGGGATAAATCTGAACGATTTCGCCGGGGCCGAGCTCTTTTATGAAATCATAATCAAGCTTTTCAAAAGCGAATGATTCAAATGAAACGCAGTGGCCGTCTGAATCCTTGCCGATGAGAATGGGTGTTCTGCCAAGCTTATCTCTTGCGGCAATTATTGTGCCGTCTTCTTTGAGAATAAGAATTGAAAGAGAACCCTCAATTTTATCCTGAGCGTAGCGGATGCCGTCAACAAAATTGGTCTTTTGGTTGATGAGCGCCGCGGCAAGCTCGGTTGCATTGATTTTGCCCGAGGTCATTGTATTGAAATGGCTGCCCGAAGCGGAAAGAAATTCTTCAACAAGAGCATCGGAATTGTTGATGCAGCCTACTATTGTTATGGCATAAGTGCCGAGATTTGAGCGGATAAGAATGGGCTGCGGGTCGCTGTCGCTTATGCAGCCGATGCAGGCGTTGCCGTGCATTTCATCGGTGATACCTGCAAACTTTGTGCGGAAAGGTGAATTTTCAATGTTATGAATATCACGCTGAAATCCTTTTTTTTCGTTAACCGCTGCCATACCGCCTCTGCGTGTGCCGAGGTGAGAATGGTAGTCAACGCCGAAAAATACATCCAGAACAACATCTCTTCTTGATGTTGCGCCGAAAAATCCTCCCATAGACTTTACCTCCGAGATTATTTATTATATTTTTCTTCTATCTTCTTGTTTGCTGCAAGAACCTTTTCGGAAGCTGCTGCTCTTGCGTTTGCAAGCTTTTCTGCAAGCTCCTCATCGGAAACAGCAAGAATCTGTATAGATAATAAAGCGGCATTGGCTGCACCGTCGATTGCAACTGTTGCAACGGGAATGCCTGCGGGCATCTGAACAGTTGAAAGAAGAGCATCCATGCCGTCGAGTGTTGATGATTTTACGGGTATACCGATAACAGGAAGAGTTGTGTTGGCCGCAACTGCACCTGCAAGGTGAGCAGCTTTGCCTGCGGCTGCAATGATTGCGCCGAAGCCGTTTGCCTTTGCGTTTGCAGAAAACTCTTTTGCCTGCACGGGTGTTCTGTGTGCGGAATAAACGTGCACCTCATAGGGCACACCGTATTCCTCAAGTGTGGAGATTGCTTTTTCAACAACGGGCAAATCGCTGTCGCTGCCCATTATGATACCGACTTTCTTCATAACATCCTCCTGAAATTATAATTAAAATTTTTTATTTTTTAAAATATAACAAAATGTAACCTTATTATACAATAAGAACATATCACATTGCAAGGTGTTACGGAATAAAATTTAACTATTTTTCATATTTATTTTGTGCTATTTTCCTAATAAGAAATTGCAGACGCATTTCTATTGACAAACGGATTTTATAAATGATAAAATAACTCGGTTAACTAAAATGATTGGAGAAAAATTATGTCACTTGCAACATTGTTTATTACTGCGGTGGGGCTTTCAATGGATGCTTTTGCCGTTGCCGTTTGCAAAGGTCTTGCCGTTAAAAAAGCAGGCATAAAGCAGATGGTGCTTGCGGGATTGTGGTTCGGCGGATTTCAGGCTCTTATGCCCGCACTCGGCTATCTTTTCGGTTCAACGCTGAAGGAATATGTTGAAAAATATGACCATTGGATAGCTTTCATTCTTTTGGGCATCATCGGCGCAAATATGATAAAAGAGGCGCTTTCAAAGGATGATTGCGAGGAATGCTCAAGCGGCTCAATGGCAATAAAAGAAATGTTTACTCTTGCGGTTGCGACCAGCATCGATGCTCTTATTATCGGCGTCGGTTATGCTTTTCTGCCCGATGTAAACATAGTTGCCGCTGTTGCCTTTATAGGCGTTATCACCTTCGCGCTTTCGGCTGTCGGCATTAAAATCGGCAATGTGTTCGGTCTTAAATTCAAGAAGAAAGCCGAGATTGCAGGCGGCATAATACTTATTCTTATGGGTCTCAAAATTTTGCTTGAGCACCTCGGAGTTATCGGATAAAGGAAGTGCAGTATGCCTAAAAAAGATTCAAAAAACACAAAAATGAAAATCGTCAATGCGGCGTGGAAGCTGTTTTATGAGCAGGGTTATGAAAACACGAGCGTTGAAGAAATCGTTGATGAATCGGGAACTTCAAGAGGCTCGTTCTATCATTATTTTGACGGCAAAGAAAAACTTCTCAGCTCGCTTTCCACACTTTTCGATAATAAATATGAAGAGCTTGCAGACTCTCTGACCGATGATATGTCAAGTTTTGAAAAGCTGATGTTTCTGAACCGAGAACTGTTTCTTATGGTTGAAAACAGCATTCCCATGGATTTGCTTTCAAGACTTTATTCATCGCAGCTTACCGGCAAGGGCGACAGAAATCTGCTTGACCATAACAGAACATATTATAAATTGCTTCGCCAGATTGCCGTTGAGGGTCAGAATAAAGGCGAATTCCGTGACGGTGTTTCGGTTAACGAAATAGTCAAGGCATATGCTCTTTGCGAAAGAGCAATTATCAGCGATTGGTGCCTTTGCAACGGCGAATATCCGCTTTATAAATACTCGGAAACTCTTCTGCCGATACTTTTTTCCGGATTTTTCAAAAAAAATTAAAAAATATTTATTTTATGTATTTTTTAAATTCTTGTTTCAGTATGGATGAAAAACCATATATATCAAGGAAAAACGCAAAAATAATAAACGGAGTACGGAAATTATTCTGTACTCCGTTCTGTATTTTATTCTTGTTTTTTATGTGATATAATCCGTCCATATTTTCCTTAAGAGAGGTTTTAAATTATGACAACACAACTTCTGGCATTTATACTTTATTTTATTGTCGTTCTCGGAATCGGACTTTTCTTCTTCTTCAAGTCCAAGGGAACAGGCGAAAAGGATTATTTCCTCGGCGGACGTTCAATGGGTCCCTGGGTTACGGCTCTGAGTGCACAGGCATCGGATATGAGCGGATGGCTTCTTATGGGCTTCCCCGGCAGTATCCTTGCTTTCGGTATGGGTCAGGTATGGATTGGTATCGGTCTTGCTCTCGGTACTGCGGCAAACTGGATTTTTGTTGCACGCAGACTCCGTAAATTCTCGCAGGCAGCAAACGATTCAATAACCGTTCCCCAGTATCTTTCAAACCGTTTTCTTTCAAAAAGCCCCGCACTTCAGATAATCTGTGCGGTTGTTTTCCTTGTGTTCTTCACAATTTATGTTGCATCAAGCTTTGTTGCAGGTCAGAAAGTTTTCATTCAGGTTGTTCCCCAGCTTGCTGAAAACCCCAACCTTGCACTTCTCATTTTTGCAGCTATTATTATTGTTTATACTTTCCTCGGCGGCTTCAAAGCTGTTTGCTGGACAGACTTCTTCCAGGGTCTTATGATGCTTGCAGCTCTTCTTGCAGTTCCCTTTATGCTTATTTTTGTACAGGAACTTGATTTCAGCGTGTTTGAAGCAGTTGAAGGCGGAGTTAATCCCCTTAATCCCTTCTCAGCAAGCTGGCAGGATATCGCATCCGGTCTTGCATGGGGTCTCGGCTATTTCGGTATGCCCCACATCATCGTAAGATTTATGTCAACAAAGAATTCAAAGGTTCTCAAAAAATCGGCAACAATCGGTATTGTCTGGGTTATTCTTTCACTTGGTGCGGCAATAGCAATGGCAATTCTCGGCAGAGCTTTTGCTCCCACACAGGCACTTGTTGATTCAGGCAGCCAGGAACTTATCTTCGTTACTCTTGCACAGAAGCTCTTCCCCGGTTTTGTTGCAGGTCTTCTTCTCTCGGCAATCGTTGCAGCTGCAATGAGCACCGCAGACTCACAGCTTCTTGTTGCTTCTTCATCTTTCACAAGCGATATCTATAAGCCCGTTTTCCGCAAGAATGCATCCGATAAGGAAGTTCTTTGGGTGGGCAGAATAGTTGTTCTTATCATTGCCGTTGTTGCATATTTCATTGCAAGCAGCAAATCAGAAGGTGCGGCAACTATTATGACTCTTGTTGATAACGCATGGGGCGGCTTCGGTTCAGCTTTCGGCCCCGTAATCATCCTTTCACTCTTCTGGAAGAGATTTACTTATAAGGGCGCTATCGCAGGCGTTGTAGGCGGCGCTGTTGTTGACGTTCTCTGGATGAATTTCCTCACAGAAACTACAGGTGTGTACGAGCTTCTTCCCGGCTTTATTGCAGGCGCACTTTTCGCAATTGTTGTTTCGCTTATCGATAAAAAGCCCTCCAAGGAAGTTGAAGAGCTTTTTGAAAAAGCAGTTTCCGCAGAAATCGAATAATGAATTTACACCGCCGTTTCTTCATAAGAGGATTCGGCGGTTTCTATATTCAAACATTTTATTGTCTTTTTGTCTAAAATTAGCAGGTGAATTTTATAAAATCGTCTAATTGAAAATTTTTGTTTTCTGTGGTAGAATAATAAACAGGAAAAAGAAATTTCGTGTAAAAACGGAGGGCGGAAATGCAGAAGGACACAAAAAAAGCAATAAAAGATACCTTTATTGAGCTTTTGAGAACAAAGCCGTTTGATAAGATAACGGTTCGTGATGTTGTTGAAACCTGCGGAATAAACCGCAACACTTTCTATTATTACTACAGCGATATTTATGACCTTCTTGAAGAGGTTTTCAAAAAGGAGCTCACCGAGCTTGTAACCGTTCACGAGTCAGGTTCATCCTGGATTAAGGGCTTCACAAGAGTTGGCGAGGTTGCCTACAGCAACAAGAAGATAATCAACAATATCTGCTCTTCCCGAAGCTACGATTATCTTGAAAACTATATGTTCAAGGCCTGCAGCTTTGTTATTGTTGACCTTGTTAACCAGGTTGCAGAAGGAATGGATGTTCCCGATTCCGATATTGAATTTATTTCTTCTTTCTATGAGCACGCATTTTTCGGCATAATCAGCGAATGGTTCAGAACGGGTATGCGCGAAACGCCCGATGAGCTTGCCCAGAATTTCTGGCTCGTTATAAGCGGAATTAAAATTGCGCTCCAGAGAAGCGAGAAAAAATACAGAGCATTGAAAAGACGCGGAAATGTTTAAGTTTGAAGATGAAAATATAATAGTTTGCGTTAAGCCTGCAGGCATTCTCAGCCAGTTTTCAGAAAAGGATGAGAATATGATTTCGGTTCTCAACGGATATTTTGAGAAATCGGGCAAAGCTTGTCAGGCTTATCCCGTTCACAGACTCGACAGAGAAACGTCGGGTCTTATTGTTTATGCAAAAAACAGCCGTGCCGCGGCAAAATTATCGGAGCAGATTGCGAAAAATGAAATTAAAAAGCGATATTTCGCCGTAATAAAAGGCACCCCCGAAGAAAAATCGGGAGTGCTTAAGGATTTGCTTTTCAGAGATAAACAGAAGAATAAAAGCTATGTTGTTAAAAGAAAGCGCGGCGGTGTGAAAGAAGCTTCGCTTGAATATGAAGTTATCGCTGAAAGTGACGGTATGTCACTCGTTGATATTCTTTTGCATACGGGCAGAACGCATCAGATAAGAGTTCAGTTTTCAAGCAGAAAAATGCCTCTTTACGGAGACGGAAGATACGGCGGAGGCGGCGGAAATCTTGCTCTTTTTGCCCACAGCCTTGAGTTTAAACACCCCGTAACGGGCGAAAAAATGTGTTTCACCGCATTGCCCGATGCCGAAGAGTTTCCGTGGAATAAGTTCAGTATTGATTAATACTTGACATATTTTATAAAAAATGGTATTCTTTATAAAAATAAAATGCATTAATATGCATATAAGAAAGGACTAAACCAAAATGAAAAAGTTTTTAGCAGTTTTCTTCTCGGTTATGTTTGCTCTTTCAGCAACAACAATGGCTTTTGCAGGCGCAGAGAACCTCACTTGCGATTCTTGCCTTGCTGTTCTTGAAACAGAGGAAGCATATAACAAGCACGTAGCAGGCGGCGGATGCCTTGTTGATTACGATCCCTGCCAGTACTGCAAAGCTAACATTGCAAAAGACAACCTTGAAGCTCACGAAGGCATTTGCCCCGACGGTGCAGGCACTTGCGAATTCTGCGGCGAAGGCTATGCAACTCAGAATGCATATGCTGAGCACAAAGAAAGCGAATGCAAGGTAACAACAGCTATCGGTGACAAAGTTCCCGTTGCAACAATCTTCGATAAGATCGTTGAAGCTCTCAAGGGTGTTGACTGGATGGGTCTTGTTGGCAAGATCGGCGATTTCATCGGCGGTATCGACTTTGGCGGCCTTATCGAAAAGATTAAGCCCGTATTCGAGAAGATCATCGAATTCGTTCAGACCAAGATTGCATAATTTTATTTAAAAGTTTTTAAGAGGCTGTCTCGTTTGAGGCAGCCTCTTTTTATTGACAAAAACAGGGTGCAATGATAGAATTATAATAAGGAAATATTTTCTTTATTATAAAGGAGAAAATTATGATTTATTATTTTTCGGGAACGGGCAATTCCCGTTATGCCGCAGAAAAGCTGGCGGCAACTCTGGGCGATAAAGCCTATGATATTGCAAAGGTTATCCGAGACGGTCTGCCCGAAAATGCGGGCGGTGAGGCAACGGGCTTTGTTTTTCCCGTGTTCTTTTCGGGTCTGCCCGAAATGGTAAAAAGATTTGCTCAGCTTCCCGAAGTAAGAAAATCGCTCGGAAGCTATATTTACTGCGTTATAACCGTTGGTGCCGATGCCGCTGCGGCAGATAAGCTGCTTGCAAAAGCGCTTGACCGCAGAGTGGATTACAGCACTTCAATTATAATGCCTGATAACTATGTTATTGTTTATGACCCCTGCGTCAAAGAGAGAGCGTTCAAAAAAGTTTGCAGGGCAGATAAAAAGCTTGAAGAGATTGCGGCGGAAATTTCAAAGCACAAAACCAAAGGCAGCAGCGGAATAAAGCCCTGGATTCTGACGGCGGGAATGTATCCGTTTTATAATCTTTTCAGAACAACCAGATTTTTCTTTGCCGATGAAAAATGCACGGGCTGCGGAATGTGCGAGAGAAACTGCCCCGATAAAGCAATTGAAATGCGTGAGGGCAAGCCCGTATGGATTCAGAAAAAATGCCAGCATTGCACGGCGTGCATTAACAGATGCCCCGTCAAGGCTTTGCAGTTCGGCAAAAAAACCGCCTCAAGAGGCAGATATAATATTTGGGAACTCACCAGGTAAGGAGAATATATTATGATAGTTAAAAACTTTTTCGGAACAACAGCAGACGGCAGAAATGTTGATGTTTATACTCTTCGCAATTCAAGCGAAACCGCCGTTGACATAATAACCTACGGTGCAACGGTAAACAGTATTTATGTTGCCGATAAAAACGGCGTTTTTGCCGATGTTCTTTCAGGCTTTGACACAGTTGAGGGCCATGAAAAATATTCCGATTATCAGGGTATGACCGTTGGCAGATATGCAAACAGAATTGCAAACGGCACATTTGAAATAGACGGCGTTAAATATGAAGTTGAGAAAAACGAAAGAGGAATAACCTGCCTTCACGGCGGTGCAGAGCTCTCAAAGGCTGTCTGGAATGCAATTATAATTGACGACAATTCAATTGAAATGAGCTACACAAGCCCCGACGGCGCAATGGGCTTCCCCGGCAAGGTTGATTTTAAAGTGACATTCACTCTTCACGAGGATAATGCTCTTAAGATTGATTATTTTGCCGTGAGCGATAAAAAGACCGTTATCAATATGACAAACCACGCATATTTCAACCTTGCGGGCAAGGGCGATATCCTTAACCACGAGCTTATGATTAATGCGGATGCATATACTCCCATTGATGAAAACAGCATTCCCACGGGTGAAATCCGCCCCGTTGAGGGAACTGCATTTGATTTCAGAGCATCAAAGCCCATCGGCAGAGATATTGCTATGAACGATGACCAGCTTGTTATCGGCAAGGGATATGACCATAATTTCTGCCTTAACGAGGGTGATGGCCCCGCAGCGGTTGCTTATGACCCCGAAAGCGGCAGAATGATGGAAGTGTTTACCGACCTTTGCGGTGTTCAGCTTTACACGGGCAACTTCCTCGACGGCACAAATCCCGGCAAAGAGGGCAAGCCTCTTGTTCAGCACGCAGGCTTCTGCCTTGAAACACAGTTTTATCCCAACACACCCAATATGCCCGAATTCCCGCAGTGTACTGTTGATGCGGGCGAAAAGTTCAGAACCTGCACAGTATTCAGATTTTCGGTTAAATGATAATAATTTGTTCATTTTTGCGGCTTAATGGTAACAAATTATTATTCGCTAATTCACAGTTTTTTTAAAAATCCTGAGTATAATAAGATTGCAGAAAATATTTCCGGGGAGGGAATTTATTATGGCAGTTGAAAAAATTCTTGTTGTAGATGACGATACCAATATTTGCGAGCTTTTAAGACTTTATCTTGAAAAAGAAGGCTATGACGTTGTTATTGCAAACAACGGCGCCGATGCTGTCAGAATTTTTCAGGAGCAGACTCCGAGCCTTATGCTGCTCGATATAATGCTTCCCGTGCTTGACGGCTGGCAGGTTTGCCGCGAGGTCAGAAAGTTTTCCGATAAACCCATTATTATGCTTACCGCAAAGGGCGAAACCTTTGATAAGGTGCTCGGCTTTGAACTCGGTGCGGATGACTATGTTGTTAAACCCTTTGATGCAAAAGAGGTTATCGCAAGAGTTAAGGCTGTGCTTCGCAGAAGCGGAGCAGGCTCTGCCGCAAGCATAAAAGAAGTAAGCTTCGATAAGCTTGTTATCAACCTCACAAACTATGAACTTCGCGTTGACGGCAAAAAGGTTGATACTCCGCCCAAAGAGCTTGAGCTTATTTATCACCTTGCAAGCAACCCTAACAGAGTTTTCACCAGAGACCAGCTTCTTGATGAGGTCTGGGGCTTTGATTATTACGGCGATTCAAGAACCGTTGATGTTCACGTTAAAAGACTTCGCGAAAAGCTTGAAGGCATTTCAGAAAAATGGGAACTCAAAACGGTCTGGAGCGTCGGCTATAAGTTTGAAACCAAAGACTGATTTTTCGGGTGGTGCTTCCTGTGTCGGCAAAAAGAAGCTCCGGTCTTTTCCGGAAGTATTTTATAGTCACAATTTCAATTATCCTTGCAAGCTTCGTCTTTATAGGCGGAGCTCTCTTGCTTTTGGTAACTTCGCTCTGGATGAACGAAAAAGCCGAAATGCTTAAGGAAAACACCGTGAGTGTGTCGCAGAATATAAGCGATGTTCTTGAATGGGATTTGCTCGGCAGCAGCTCAACAAGCTCGGTTATCATTATCTGTAACACGCTTATGCAGATATCGAATGCGATTGATGCCGATATGTTTATGGTAAACGCAAAAGGCGAGGTTGTTTACTGCAAGGAAATTCTTCAGTCAAATATGAATCTGTTTACGGGCAACTGCATTGTTCACGATAAATATATGATGCCCGAAAATGTTATGGAACAATCCCTGAAAGGGCTCTACAGCTCAACGGGCGACCTTAACGGTCTGCTCAGCGGTCTGCATTTTGTTGTTGGTTCACCCGTTACGGTTTCGGGAAAAACCATCGGCGTTGTGTTTGTTACCCAGCCCGTTATTGAGGGTCTGACACCTTATGTTGCGGGTATTTTCAGAATGTTTTTCTTTGCGGTGCTTTTTGCGCTGGCAATGGCGTTCATTCTTGTTTATGTTGTAACCTACAGACTGACAAAGCCTCTGCGTGAAATGTCGGCGGCGGCAAAGCAATATGCAAGAGGGGATTTTTCAAACAGAATCGCAATCAAAAAATCCAAGCTGTTCAAAAACAATGAAATTGATGAGCTTATTCAGGCGTTCAATTCTATGGCGCAGGCCCTTGCAACCCTTGAGCAGTCAAGAAGAAGCTTTGTTGCAAATGTTTCCCACGAACTGAAAACTCCGATGACAACAATCGGCGGCTTCATAGACGGAATTCTTGACGGAACAATCGAAAAAGAAAAAGAAAATCAGTATCTCCGAACGGTTTCCGATGAAGTGAAGAGACTTTCCCGCCTTGTTACGGGAATGCTCAATATGAGCAAGATTGAGGCAGGCGAGCTTGATATAAAACCGCAGAAATTCGATATTTCAGAAATGATTTTCAGAACATTGCTTGCATTTGAAAGAATTATTGACGGCAAGCATATCGAAATCCGCGGTCTTGAAGCAATGGAAAGCAATCCCGTCAGTGCCGATAAGGATATGATAAATCAGGTTGTTTATAATCTTATTGACAATGCGGTAAAATTTACTCCCGAGGGCGGATATATAGAAGTCAGCTCAAAATCGGACAGCGAAAAAATAATTGTTAAAATCCGTAACAGCGGAAAAGGCATACCGGGCGAAGAAACAGACAAAATATTTGAGAGATTTTATAAAGTTGATAAATCCCGAAGCTATGATGTCAAGGGCGCGGGAATGGGTCTGTATATAGTCAAAACAATTATTGAGCTTCATTCAGGTCAGATTATTGCAAGAAGTATGCCGGGAGAGTATACGGAATTCATTTTCCAGCTTCCGATAAATTATTGATGATTATTTAAATTAATGTTCAAACTTAATTAATATTCTCATTTTAATATATTCCCATAACAAACAGCGGAGGTAGACCATATGGACGAAAAATTCAACAACGGATTTGAAAATAACTTTGACGCGGAAAATGCGCAGCAGGTTGATTTTGTTCCCGCAGAGGAAGAAACAACCGAGAAAAAGGTTGAAGAGGTTTCTTTTACCGCGCAGGAAAGACCCGTTGAGCAGGAAGAAAAAACTCAAGAGGAAATTCCGCAGCAGCCTCCCGTTAATCCGATTTACAGCAATAACCCTTATCAGGGCAGTTACTATAACCAAAGCTATTCTTATCAGCAGGCACCCGTTCAGAAACCCGCACCCAAAAAGGGCATAAAGATTTTTGCCGCGCTCATAGCTTTTGTTATTGTTTTCTCGCTCGGCGCGGGTGTTGCAACTGTTATAAAACATTCGAATAATAAGCAGAATAATGAAATAACAAATCAGCAGGTTGAAAACGGCGCACCCGATGTAAATATCAACGAGTCGCCCGTTTCGCCAACAAATGTTGCTCTTAACGGAGCGCTCACCACTTCGCAGGTTGCCGCAAAGGTAAAGTCAAGCATAGTGGGTATTGTTGTTTACACCAACCGCTCAAATTCCTCGGCTGGTGAAGGCACGGGCGTTATTATGGGTGAAGACGATTCAAAAACCTATACCTATATCATAACCTGCGCCCACGTTATCAGCGATGCGGGCGTTCAGGTAAGAGTTCAGACAGAGGACGGCACAACCTATGATGCCGAAATTGTGGGCTTTGACACAAGAACAGACCTCGGTGTTCTTCGGATCAAAGCATCTGGTCTTCAGGCGGCTGAATTCGGAAACTCGGATTCTCTGCGTGTAGGTGACCCCGTTTATGCAATAGGCAACCCCGGCGGCGTTGAATTCTTCGGTTCGTTCACGGGCGGTTTTGTTTCTGCTATCGACAGACCCGTCAGCAGCGAAATCGGCTACACAATGAAATGTATCCAGCATGATGCCGCAATCAATCCGGGCAACTCGGGCGGCGCACTTGTTAATGCATACGGTCAGGTAATCGGCATCAATTCGCAGAAAATTGCCGCAACCGAATATGAGGGTATGGGCTTTGCAATTCCCATCACCTCGGCAAAAGGTGTTATTGAAAACCTTATCAGCCACGGCTATGTGCCCAACAGACCGATGCTCGGCATAACCTATTATCCCGTAAGCGCAAGCCAGCAATACAGTATGATTGCACAGATTAAGGGCTTGCCCGCAGGCACATTGATTATCAATGAAATCAATCCCGAAAGTTCGCTTGCAAACACCGAAGCAAGGCAGTATGATATGATTATTGCCGTTGACGGCGAGCCTCTTACAACCGCCGATGTGCTTCTTGAAAAGATTGATAACGGCAAGGTCGGCGATACCTTCACTCTCACTCTCTGCAGAGTTAACAGCAACTACACAATAGATGAATTTGATGTTGAAATTTCTCTTGTTGAAGATAAGGGCGGTTCAGAACCCATAACCACCACCGTTCAGTATCTTGACCCGTTTGAATATTTCAATAATCAGTTCGGCTTCGGATATTAATTGAAAAAAATTAAGGACTGCCTTCGGGGTACCCTCCATAAGGAAGTTACCCCGAGGTGGCTCTTGCAGTAAAACTAAATAGTGTTTTTTGAGAACGGTATAGCTTTGGCTATGCCGTTTTTTCTTTATGTTGTTTTGAAATATGTTGTTGGTACGCTTCTTCCATTTCTTCAGCAGATAGCATTTTAATTATCCCGGCGCCGTGATAGTAGAGGTCTATTGTCTGATGTCGTTTGCCGTTAATCTTTTCAGGTGCAGAAACAACTATCTTCTCAATGAACTCGTGAACTAACTCAGATGTCAGTTCTGTCGGTCGGGTTATTCTTTTCGCTCGCTCAATGAAATGCTGTAAGCCTTCGCATTTGATTTCCGTTTCTTCCAAGAATGTTTCAATTTCAGGAACCCTGTCTTTCAACTCCCGTTGTTCATCTTCCAAAGATTCAGAGAGTGTTGCAAATCGTTCATCGGATATTTTACCTCTTGTGTTATCTTCATACAGTGTTTGGATTATGCGGTCAATTTCTGCAATTCGCTTCTTTGCTTTTTCAAGTTCCTTGCGTTTCAGTTTCAAATCTTTTTGATGATTCAAATCCAATTCCTCAATCTGCTTTGCTGCAAAATCTTTTTCGAAGCACTGTACATACCATAACACTCTCTGCATATTTTCAAGCACAAGATTGTAGATTACCTTCTCTCGGATATAATGTGCCGAACACACATCTGAATTTTTTCTGAAAGATGAGCAAACAAAAAATGCTTGTTCTCGTTTGTAATTGTTGGTTGCACCGTAATATAATTTATTTCCGCAATCTTCACAGTACAGCAATCCTGAAAACATACTTGTAAATCCTGTTTTGGGATTTCTGCGTTTGTTCTCTCTGAGACTTTGCACCAACTCAAACTTTTCTCTGCTGATAATAGCAGGATGTGTGTCGGGAAATATCCTCCACTCGTCAGAAGATCTTTCTATTCTCTTTTTGCTTTTGAAAGATTTTGTAGTGTAACGGAAATTAACTGTATCACCGCAATACTCTTGTTTAGATAAAATTGAAGCAACAGTATCCGTACACCAGTTGTGAAGTATCGCAGGTTTGTATCCGCATTTTCTTTTTATGCTGTTCCAATATTCGGTTGCTGTCATCACTCCGTCTGCTTTTAATCTCTTTGCAATCTGTGCAGGACCCAGACCCGATATACACATATCAAAAATTCTGCGAACTACTTCAGCAGCAGGTTCATCGACAATCCATTCCTTCTTGTTGTCGGGATTCTTCATATACCCGAAAGGCGGATTTGTTGTCAGAGGTATTCCTGCCATACCCTTGCTCTGCATTACACGGCGTACCTTTTCACTTGTATTCTTTGCGTGCCATTCGTTGAACAAGTCTTGCATCGGTACAAGGTCACTCAAACCTTTTGCGGTATCAATGTTATCCATTATCGCAATGTACCTGATACCCAGTCTTTCAAATTCTTCCTCAAGCAACTGACCGACAACCAATCGGTTACGACCTAATCTCGAATGATCTTTGACAACAAGATTTTCAATCAGACCTTGTTCGGCAAGTTCAAGTATCTCTGTGAACGCTGGTCTTGCAAAGGTGACACCAGAGTATCCGTCATCAAAAAAGAATCTTGGATTCGGCAAGCGATTATCCTTAGCATACTTTTCAAGAATGGCTCTTTGATTTTTTATACTACCCGACACATCTTCGTTCTCATCGTCACGAGAAAGTCGTGCATACAGGGCAGTTATTTTTTTACTTGACTGTTTTTTACTCATATAACTCCTTTCCACAGTCAACATGATATGAATTGTAGGACACGTTTATCATATCACATCTTTCCGCAAAGTTCAACACTTTAAAGCGTGAAATTGTGCTATTTTTGTTTTAGTATTCGTTCTGTTTTTTCTCGCAAGGTTTCAGATGAATCCGAATTGAAATGCGTACGCACGGTGTAAACTGTTCCGCTGATTTCTTTTTCAAAATCAATCTTGTGTGGGAACTGTTTACTTAGAAACCAAGCGATACGTTCAGACTTTGTCATTGATGAAAGTATGTTTTTGGTTTGCTCAATGCTGTTTAGCATTTCAGTTATGAGATTATGTTCATTGTCACTTAGGTTTGTAATTTCATAATTCATTTGATTTCTCCTTTCTTAATTTTATTTTCTGTTTTAATTTTTCTTCAAGGGTTTCAGGGAACTCTCCCTGACAAGCGAATTTGTCCGTACGGATTCAGTGCTTGTTGAGACTCAAGTCGAAATAAGCACTTTTGTGGCTACAAATTCAGTGCTTGCTAAGACTGATGACACCGCATCAAAAAGTCTTGGCAAGCGGATTTGACGGGACAAATCCATTGCTCGTTAAGACAGATGCCATTTAATTTTTACTGTTGCGGTTTCGCAACTTATGTTTCTGTTTCTTTGCAAACTCACTTGCGGCAGAGCGTCGTTCTTTACTATATGGCTCTGTGAATCTGAAACAAAATCTTCCTTTCTCAATTTCAAACATCAATCTTCCGTCTTCGGAGTCGTCAACCAGCTTACACAAGTCCGGATGTTTTTCTGAATAAGCCGACAGACGGTTTTTCAAATCAGTGTTGTAGGTTGACACCGTGATTATCGGACTTGCTTCATCAAAAAATATCTCGGTAGTCTTTTGCGATTTCTTTAAGCCTGTTTTCAAAACATAAACCTCCTTTCCAAAAAATATTTTTTCAAAAGGCGGCTTTTTTGAAAGATTATTTATAGGTGAAAAACTGTAAAAACAAAGTTTCATCCGACAGAAATTTTTGAAACGATGCAATGTTAAATCAAACACACTCCAATTTGATTTCTGCATTTTTTACAGTTCTGAAATAAATTTGAGCAAAACAAAAAAGCCGTCACACAGACAGCATCAATCGGCGGGAGCATTGCTCTCGCTTTTACAAATGATGTCTTATGTAACGGCTTTGAAATTTAAAAATCTCAAAGGCATACTGTTTTCTAATCCCGCATCACCTGAGGCATTCGCCACGTACAGTATCAACAAAGGTGAGGAGTGCGATAATTTTCTCTTAGCATATCGCCGGCTTTAGGCGGACTTACATCCGCAATCAATCACATCGTTATTTAATTGTCAATTTTAAATTTAACTTACTATACCATATAGAACATTTGTTTGTCAAGAGCTTTGTGAAAATTTTCAAACCATATTTGACGGCAAAAGTGCTGTCATCATTACAGAAATATTCTGAGTTCTCGGTGAGTTGACGGCAGAAATGCCCTCATAAAATTTTTTGTACAACAAAAATGCCCTCCCGAAGATGGGAAGGAAAAAATTATTTGAAATTTAGTATTGACTCTCACCTTAACTTCAGGTTTATACTATGCACATAAGGTACCTTAGATTATGCAAAGGAGAACTGTTTTATGAAAATCGGAGAGTTTGCAAAAATGTGCGGAACAAAAATTTCTGTTCTGCGTCATTACGATAAAGAAAAGCTTCTTGAACCCCAGCACACCGATGTCTATTCGGGTTACAGATATTATACCTCCGAGCAAATTCTTGCTTTTTACAGAATCAATGCTTTGAAAAAGGCAGGTTTCTCTTTGCAAGAAATCAGAGAAATTATTTCCGGAAGAAAAACCAACAAAGAAATTGAAGCAATTTTTTCACAGAAGGAAATTGAGTTTCTCGATGCATTGAAAAATCTGAAGGAGGCTAAACTTATGATGACAAAGTTAGACATTGTTTTCAAAAATGATACAGCAATTATCAGCCGTACCGCTGACGATAATCCAAATGATTTATGTATGGTTGCGGAAACAGAAATAAAAGCGGCTGATTATCAAAGAATATCTCAATATGAAATCCGTGAGAACGAGATTATATGCAAGGTTATAAAATTAGGTGACGAAACCGAGCAGCCGAAAAAGGAAATTCCTTTTGTAAACGACGAGAGTGTTATAGGAAAATGGGAAATTCAAGGTGTTTTTGCAGTCAAAGAGGATTATGCTCAAAATGTTTTTTGTGACAACACAGGCTTTTACGGCGGAGATGTAAAATATCTGTATTTTCTTCCCGATGGTGAGGAATATTGGGGTTACAGCTGGACAAAAGGATATTTTATCAGCAATGCTTATCTGATGGGTTCCGCCTATAATGAATATGAGATTGAAGAAAAATCTGATGGAACATATATGCTCATAACACTCAGAGATACAGAGGTCATAAGAGGCGGTAAGCCTACATATCTGTTGCTAAAAAAATCAAACAGCAACAGATATTCAGCTGAAAGTATTGCAAGAAAAGACGATATTGATAAGCCTTTTGTAACTGATGAGAGAATAATCGGAAAATGGAAGGCTCATTCGTTCTTGTGTAATAAATCTGAATTTCCTCAGGAAGAAGAGCCTATTGACGATTTGTATTTCAAGGAAATTGAATTTTTCTCTGACGGTAACTGCAGGTGTGTTTATGCTGATGCTGTTTTTGAGGGTGAAGATACCGTAGCGTGGACAAAAAATTATCTTCTTCGAAAATGGAATTGGTCGGCTTGCGAATATGAAATCAGAACTGTTGACGGAAAAGATTATATGATAATTGAATGGAAAAGCGGAGATTACCGTTACGGCGGATATGATACAAATTATTATGTTTTCACAAAAGCATAAAAATCTAATCCAATAAGTAAAAAACCATACAAATTGAGAAAATCAACTTGTATGGTTTTAACTTTAATTATGGACTAATTATTTTTCCCAAACACATAAAAACAAATTCAGCATCGTTACCGTTTCTGTCTTTTTTAATTTCTCTATACTGTTCTTTGAAGCCACAATTTTTATAGCACTTTATTGCTCTTTTATTCCATGAACGCACCTGAACCCATACGGTTTTATCAGGGTATCGTTTATTCGCCTCTTTGATACCCAATTTAAGGTAAGTTTCACCTAGACCTTTACCGCACTTTTCGGGAGAAAGACCAACGCCTATCATCAACTTTTGGCTGTTGATATAAAAATTTATATACGCAACAAGTACATTATTTTCCCAAAAACATAAATAATTATCCGAATTTTCTTGTTTCAAAATTGCGACATCGTGTTTTAAAGATTCCTCATAGGATAAAAAGTTATATACATCATACGGTTGGGGATAATTCCAAGAACAAATGCTTTTCGCTGCTCGTTCATTCATAGATGTTATTGCGTTGGCATTTGATTTAAAAAGCACTTTTTTGCTATTACACATAAAACCACCTATAATTCTTATACACAAACAATTATGAGGAATCTATTATTTTTTATGTTTTCTTCTATGATAATTGTTCTTCCTGTATTCATACCCCACAAACTCCGAAGGTTTAATCAAAGCTTTAACAAGCTTCGGACTGAATTTATGCGGATTCCTTGCAACCGCAAGGAACAACGCCATTAAACCTGCCATGCACAGAGAGCACACAACTATTATTGTCAGAAGAATCCATTTTGAACTCTCAAGTGCCTTGTCATAATCCTCAAAAGAATAAAACACGGTTTCGTTATAAGATATTTTCGCAATGTTATAATATGCGGTTTCCATGGGGTTGTCTGAATCGGAATATCTGCACCATGCATCAAACGTTTTATTTTCATTGCAAAGAGTAAAAAATTCTTCTTGATTTTTCGCAAAATCATAAAAGCCTTCGATATGCATTTCTTCTTTAAAACCTTTTACAGTAAGAATCAGATTGTTTTCGTCTTTTCGGTAACCAATTACTTCAGAAGCAATATAATCACAATCAGATTCATTCATATCTTTGTTATCGATATACCCACAAATTCCTAATCCTATCATAGTGCACCAACACAAACAAATTATAACAAAAAGAGCAATATAGTCGCTCGGATTTCTGAGGTTGTTATTGAAAATATCTTTCTTCTTGCTTTCGGGAATCAATCTGCCTGCGTGAATCTGGTTGTATTTTTTGTTTGCAAAGAAAAAGAACTCTTCCTCATTGCACATTATTTTGTCAACGGAAATTTTTCTCTTATCATCAGTAAAAAGCTTATAACCGCTTTCGCTGTCACCCCAACGAGAAACTATTTGTTCATAGGTATATTGCTTTTTTATTCCCCAAAAACTGCGGTACGTAAAGCAATTTTCGTTGAAACTGATTTGTTTGTTAATCCAAACAATGATCATTGCCAAACCCATAATCAAGAACGCACCCGCAATGATTGTGATAAAAACAGGTGAATCAAGTTTCACCGAATAATAAATACCCAAACCGCAAAGCAAAGAAAAAACAATACCGATTACTCCAAAATAAGTAGGAAAATAAACCTTATTTTCGCTTGTAACTTTTTTATTTTTATCAAGAGTACCCAGAATCAATTTTGTTAATTGACCTGTTAACAAAAGTTTCATAAAATCACATCCATTCAGCACAAAACGAATTAAAATTCAATTTAATTTGGGATAGATATATGCGTATTATTTCCAAAAAAACAATTACACTTTATCAGGCTTTAAAAATTTTATTGAACCATGATACCGGCAGATTAATAATCCCATAAAAAAATCCGAGACCTAAAAAAACAGATGCTATTCCTAACATAGATGAGCCTGCCACAACGCCTTTAAAAAACATTCCGATTGCGTCAAAAGCTTTTTCAAAAATGTTTCTTTCGTCAATAACGGTTATTTCTATTTCGTCATTTGCCACAAGTTCTTTATCTTGGTTAAACATTCTAGCTTTAACGGTTATTGTGCCGTGCGTTGTCGGTGTTACTTTTATTCCCGGTCTGCCTTCCCATCGTTCAGCACTTTCATATTTATAGCCTGTTCCTGCTCCGTCCACAAACCAGTCAAACTTGCATTGGGTATTGCTTCCCATTTCATAATCGAGATAAAGCTCAACCGATTCACCCGGCAGAATGTCTTTATCCTCATAATTTTTGAACACAATTTTTATATAGGGTTCAAGAGTTGCTTCGGGTTCCTGTGCAAATGCCGCCATCGGAACTGCCGTGAATGCTAAAACTGCGCAAAGAATAATTGCAGTTAATTTTTTCATTTTTTGTCCTCCTTGTTTTACATCATTTTTTGTTTTTCTTTTCATCCGGCAAAGAGATTTTAAATTCTCTTTGTCCTATTTTCCAATTACCTTTAATCCACTCAGCCCATCTGACACTACGGAATAAATACCAGAAATAAAATATAATAAGCAAAAATGTATAAGCAAGATAAATTAAGTCATATTTCGTACTGCCAATTATAATCAACCATATTCTAGATATAATCACAATTAATCCTGTTATCCAATGAGTTATATCTGCAATAAGAATTTTCTTGAGTATGTCTTTATGTTTGCAATTATTAATCAGTTCACCATCAAAAAAAGATAGTAAAAAATATCTTTTTATCAAAGGACGTTTTTTATATTTTCTTTTAAAGCGATGGGTATTACCATAATCCTTAAATAAAACAAACTCATAAATGTCAACCATTGCGGTTTGAACGCCAAAAATTAAAAGAAATAAATAAATCGTAAAAGAAATTGATTCTGTACTGCTCATTTTTCACCTCTAAGATTCGACAAAATTAAACCTTAAATTTTTTATAAACTGCAAAGCGTGCAATACCGACCCCTAAACAAAAGGTTGCAATAACCGACCACATTATGATGTCTATTATCATTAGCTGATTAAACTCATTAACATCAAATATTATGTTGTCAGTTATTCTTATATCAACAACCTGTTTTCTTCCGTCAAAATCGAGAAGTCTTAACCAATCTTTGTATGTGGTATAAGTTATTGTTACTTCCTTTTTTTGATCAACTAATTTTTGGAGTTTGGTGAAATCTCCTGATTTTGCGGCTTTGCGGCTTTTAAATTCAAAGTATGACGGTGAACCGGATGCATCAAAGGTAGCCCATGCTTTTTGTCCGTCTGAACCATAGTGTAAATCAGTTATTATAACATCGTAGGATTCACTTTTGTCTATATCAACCAAATCAAAATGCAAAAAAGCAAACAGATATAAAATCAGCGCAAGCATTAACATCCCGATTGCAAACAATGGAACTGCTTTTTTAGTTTTTCTGATTAGTTTTGATTTTTCCATAACACTTTTGTCCCTTTTTGCTGTTATATATCAGAAGTTGTCCTCATTTTTCAAATTACTGTTTACTATCAGACAACAAAATTTCTTTTCCGTTCACGGTTATGCAGTACGGTTTATCGCTTTTGGCTATATGCGCAACATACATATAGTAATCTTCAAAATATTTTTCGGAATCTGTGTATTTTTTTGAATAAAACTCCGAACCGACATTATCACCGATTTTATTCTGACCGCCCTCAACCATCGAAATCACAACATATAAATCATCATAATTTCTGTGTTTATATATCGTTGCGACGGTTATTCCGTCAATGCGTTTTTTACAGACAGTTTTCAAATCATTGACTGTTGAAATTTTCCAACCTTTCTCGGTTTTGGGCAAAATCAAAAAAGAATTAGAATTATGATTGCTTCCTGAAACAAAATCAGTTTCGTTTCCGCTTACAATCAGCTTTATTTCAGCCGACTGAAAGTAACAGAATGCTTTTTCGGGGCTTGAAAATGTTATTACGCTGTTTTCAATGGGGTAAAAAGCCGAAGCCGTAACCAGAATAATCGTAAATAACGATATAAGCAAACCCCATTTTCTTTTGTTTTTTATCTTTGATTTTCTGACGGCAAGCGAGCAAATAATTGCAAAAACCAAGCCTGTAATTGTTCTTATCAATCCAAACATAATTCAATTCACATTTTTTTCGAAATTATTTCAAAGAAGGTCTGAGGCGACATAAGAAAAACTTCAAGTAATACTCCTAATGTAAAAGCAAGTTGCAAGCATCTTCCACCGATATTCGTAATCATATCTGTTACTTGATAGCTTATTGTTTCAAAGAAGTTCATTTCCTCATAAATTTCAGTATAAAACTCAATTTTCTCGGATGATGCAAGAACTTTTCCGTTGCCGTCAACAAGCTCAACCCACACATAATAAGTTCCGTAACCGACAGCGGTTACAACTGCGTTTGTCTGCAGTTCTGTGCCCCCCGCATCTTCAAAACACTCAATTTCAAGAGAGTCGCCTTTGGTTTTCCATATGAGCTTAATATCTTCTCTGCCGTTGGCATTATAAAAAACTTTAAGGTCTTTTTTATCGCCCTTGTCCTTGACAAGATTTCCTGCACTCGGTTTATAGAGAACACAGGAATATTCGGGTGTTTCGTTCAAAAAACACATTTCAACCTTTCTGATTTTTTGTGTTTTTGTGCTTATATCATAGGATATGTACGCTCCCTTATTCTCACGTACATATCCGGTTTTGTCTTCGTTAAGTATAAACTTTGGCTCTAAACGACTTATATTGTTGCCCCAATCAAATTTATCCCCGGGATAGTAAACATTGCAGGTTTTACCGGAATCGCAAGAATTATCGGCGCAGTCAAGCGGATAACCGTCATATACTTTCAGCGACAGCGGAATATTTACTCTGTGGTAACCGAGATTCTCGCCTGCGAAGGCATGGTTACCGATACTTGTGACACCCTCTTCAAGTGTTATCACCTTGATTTGGTTATAATAACCGTACCACGGGGGAAGAACTTCCAAAAAATCATCTTCTCCGTTAAGATTAACATAATACCAATCCATTTTACCCTCACCGCTTATGACAAGCTCACCGTCGGCATACAAAGTCCAAGTAAGATTGTCACCTTGTGCGCCGCAGAAGCCGCTGTCAACAATGTTTCTTTCTTCAGCCGCAAAAGCAATAACGGCAGTTGAAAACATCATAGCCACGCAAAGAATAATTGCAGTTAATTTTTTTAATCCTTTCATTTTGTCCTCCCTGTTTTACGTTTATCTGAAAATCATTTCAGAATATCTTTTCTTTGCCAATTCCGCCGGCTTCAGCGGAGCAAAGGTCAAAAAACATAACCTACTCTTTTTGTTTTATTCAGAACAGTTTATATAAAAGAGTGCAGAAGCCTTCATATGCGTCAAGCAAGTTCGAATTAATTCCGCCGAAAACGTCAACAATCCACTGCGGATAATACCCTGTCATCTCTTCAATATGCTGGGCAAAATACCAAGGGCTGTTGACTATAAGAGCGAGAATTGATAAAGTCATCATAAATTTATACTCCTTTCATTTCAAAATCAACCGAAAATTGACATTCCCAAAAGGAGCGCAAGCAAATTCATCATATAAACGTACCACGCCGCACTTGCGGCGATGCCTTCAAAAAAATCCTCCACCTTTTCTTTGAAGCTTCTTTTATCAATTGTGTTGTTTTCAATATAGTAATCACCCGTTGTAATCAGGATGTTGCCTTTTTCGTCAACAACGTCGGCTCTGACATAAAGCTCGCCCGCTTTGCGCTCGGGAACGGTTACGGTTATGCCGTTGGATTCGCGAATCTCTTTTTCGCAGATAACGCTCTGCTCGCCGTCAAGAATCATATACCATATAATTCTGTCGCCATCAACCCCATAGGGGTAATAGTGTGCAAAAACCTCAACCTCGTCACCGGGGTCTGAACTGTATCTGTCCTGCTCGCAGTATATTTCACAAAAAGCATCAGGCTTTTCGCCGTTGAAAAACATTTTTACACACTCAAGCTCATTTTCTTTTGTAAAATCGGGTCCGTACGTAACGCTTTTTTGAGCTTGTTCAAACCAGGTGTCGTCTTTATATTCAACGCCGTAGTCATAGCTGATGAATTTAATCTTATCCCAATCAGCTTCAGAGCCTGCATAGCTGATTGCGAGTGTGCGGCTTTTTGCATAAGTATGAATTGAGTTTGCAGAAATCGCCTCAAGGCTTTTGGGCAGGTTCAGCAGATAATATATGCTGAAATCGTATTCAAGTGTTCTGCCGTTATTCATCAAAGAGTTGTGACCGATGCTTGTAACGCCCTCTTCAACCGTCACAACTTTAATCTGACCGTAGTATAAAAACCACGGAACGTCAAAAACACGGCGGTAATTCTTCATTTCGCCCTCGCCGCTGATGACGAGCTCGCCATCATCATAGAGTGTCCATATAAGATTTTTTCCTTCTGCACCGCAGATACCGCTGTTAACAACAGCTCTCTCATCAGTTGCAAAAGCAATAACGGCAGTTGAAAGCATCATAGCCCCGCAAAGAATAATTGCTGTTAATTTTTTTAAACCTTTCATTTTATCCTCCTTATTATATATCGTTTTTTGTTTTCTTTTAATCAAATAATTTAATTTTTGATTTGTTTTTTAGAATTGAGTTGAAAATTTTAACTACTGTTGCACATCCAACGACCCTTTCTCCTTCTTGAATACGGATTTGTTTTCCAATCCAAAGAGAATGGGGGTATGAGTCCGGAGAAATAAAAGTAATCGTTCCTTTTGCTGTTTGATTTGGTAAAACTTCGGGAACTTCATAATAGTGATGTACTCCTGTGGTTAAACAACCTTCTGTTATCATATGTGCCGGACGATATCCATTTTGAGCAGGAGTTTTTCTTGTTCCGTTAAAGGTGAAAATAACTTCAATATCAGGTTGTATCATATTAACTATAACGCCTTTCTTTATGGCATAATTTGAACTGTATCAGACACAGCTTGATTATTTGAATATACTGTAAAGTTTATCAAATAGATATTGCAATGCATCACTTTCGGAAAGAAAACCAACACAGTCATATTCTTTTCCTCTTTCTCGAAAAAAGACTTCCCATCGAAAATGATTTTTTCTAACACAATAACCGTCTTTTATGGAATCATCGGACACAAAAATTTTTTCGTTGATATTATGTTTTTTTAGAAGTTCCAAAAATTCTGATTTTGTCATAATTAATCTCCAAGAACTTTTATAACACCCACTCTAATTAATGGTCTAACTATTACGCTTTTGAGATGAGGTTTTGTTTTAGATGTTTATATCAGTCGTTAAATAAGTGTAAATTTTTTGCATTTTTGATGCAAATAAATTCTTAAGATTTTCTTAAATTATTTATTATTGATTCTTCCCAAACCGAAAGTGTATGGCTCAGGCTTGCCAAGTTGTTCGGTGGGTGTTTCATTAATCTTATAAATGATTTCAATAAATGTCAGCGTTTGTTCATACATCAAGTCCAAATTGAACTTTTCCATTTCGTGTGTTTCGCTGACAACGGTGAGATAATCGGGAGCCGTAACAAGTGCAATTTCGGGTATGCCTACATTTCTGAGCGGCTGACCTTCACCAAAATGAAGAATGTTGTGTCCTCGCAGAGTTATTGTTCTGATTTGCTCTCTGCCTTTGATTGAGTCATAATATATTTCATCCATTTTCTTGTTGCCTGTATAAACAAGTTCAACATCTATATCATTTGTTTTTTGATACACTCCATCAACATCTTTCCACTCTGTGCATCCAAGATGCTCAACGCTTACACCTGCAACCGCTTTAATATGTCCTTTTTTGCCGTCCCACATTTCACGGTGATTTCTCAACCATTTTGAAGATGCCTGAATATCGTTCTGTTTGAACTCGTGAAGCCTGAAATGTCCTGTAACAAAAACAAAGATAAGAGTTTTGTTCAAGTGCTTTTCCTTGAAATATTTCATCATTTCAAGCATTGCAATCGCGCCGTTTTCTTCAACACAGTTTGTTCCGTCAGTATGTGTGTTGATAATGATTGCCTCTTTACTGTTTTTACCTTCAATAATGGAATAAAAACTTTCTGTTTTGGCGTTTTTCTCTTTTTCTGCAAGTAGGGTTAGTGTTACTTTCTGTTTGTTACTTGCAGCTTGAAGTAACTTGTTGCCTTCTTTTTCATTTACCCATAAACACGGTATACCGAGGTAAGACTGAATAAATGATAGATACTGACCCTTTACCATTTCACCGCTCATACCTTGCCAGATACAGATTACAGCTTTTGCTCCCATTTTCTTTGCCACAGTAAACAGAGGGAAATTAACAAACGATGTTGCAACAGGTCCTTTGTAATGAGCGGGCAAACTCAAATCCTTCGGGAACGAATTTCGCTGGTTGAAGGCTATGCCCGTGGGTATCTGACCCAAATCGTGAACCTTAACCAATGCTATTTTGTCTTTTACGCCGACAAAACCAATGTGTTTTTCTTTAACTTCAACTATCTCCGCAGTAATTCCATCTTTAGGTGTTTCTCCTGAATACGGCCATTCCGATGAAACTTCGATGCTTTCATATCCGTTATCGGTATGAATAACAATTGAAGATTCTTTTGCTTCCCAACGGTCAAATGAGTAAAGGTCGGAATACACCTCAAGTCCCATATCTTTTATCTCTTTTTTTAAGTAAGAAACAAAAGCGGTTTGTCCGGGTGAACCTGTAAGTCTTGTTCCAAAAGAGTTCATTTTTTCTACGCCATATAAAAGTGCGCTTTTATCAATAAAGTTTTCATAATCTTTTATCATAGTTTACACCCCAAAATATAATATTTATAAAAGCGCAGCCATTAGAATAACGGTTGCGCTACTTGAGTTTCATATGAATATTGCTTAACTAATTAAACCCTGAACAATGCCTGAAGGAATCCACAAAGTTGCCAGAATCGCTTGAATAATAGTCATTTTCTTTTACCTCTCGTTTACATTAACATTGAAATTTCACTAAATAAATTCATTAACAACTAGAGTGTCATGCATCTGTTTGTTTTTCTGCTACACCTATTGCAATTTAAATTTATAAAAAACCAACACCGTTTTCAACACAATAAGCAAAACTGCGGTTTTAGAATGCAATATTGCGAATTGGAACAGATTGAAAATGACGTTGGATTGAGATATAATTATTATGGAATATTGTAAGTGCAGAACTCTGCCGCAACGATCTTAACGGAGTAAAAATTATGAAAATATGTATTTGTGATGACAATGAAGTAATGCATCAAGAAATAAGAAAGTGCCTGCAACCGTTCTTTACTGAAACAGATATGCCGCATATTACCGACTTTTTTCAAGGTGAAGAGTTGGTTGAACATTATTCTTCACAAAAAGATTTTGATATTATCTTTCTTGATATAGAAATGGGCAAAATGAACGGTATTGATACAGCTACAGAGGTACGCAAGTATGCACCAGAAACAATAATTATATTTGTATCAAGCCACAAGAATTATGTGTTTGATGCCTTCAGATGCGAAGCTTTTCATTTTCTGGTTAAGCCTATTAGACAAGATGAGTTTGATGATGTATTTAACCGAGCATTACATAAGCACAGGGTTATGAATGAAAAATATCATGTATGTTGGAAAAATAGCAGAGAAACGCTTATGATTGGTGACATAACATATATCGAAGGATATAAAAGAAGATTAAAGGTTCATATAGTCGGGGAAGAATATGAACATATGGGAAAAGTTTCGGATGCGTATGAAAAACTCAAAGCTCACGGATTTCTTCGGCCACACCAAGGTTTTGTTATAAATATGAGACACATTAAATCTTTCGGAAGCACTGATATTACTCTGCTTGACGGCACAATAATTCCCATCGGCGAAAAGCGCAGAAAAGAAGCTTTGCAGATGTATGATAAATATATTCAAAAATGGAAGTGGTGATTATATGGCTAAATATATAATTAATCTTTCGGGAAATATATGTGAGTTGCTTATTATTTTGTGCTTGTTGAAAGACAATTATAAACCTCGAGTAAAAAAACAATTATTTATTCCTCTTTGTGTAATATTTACTGCTTTTCAGTTTTTAAATACTAATCTCTTTTTATCCAAATCAAGTCTTATTGTTTTGGGTAGTTTGATTTTCACATTTATCATTCTACTTCTTTATAATTTAGAGTGGAAGAACAGAATAGCGTATACATTCTTTTTGTTTATAACAATGGGCCTTTCTGAAATTATTATAGGTATGATTTTAACCTATTTGCTTGGTGTTGATTTATCTTTTACCCAAAATAATTATATGGTATTTGCTGTAGCAACAGTTACTTCGAAATTTCTAGCTTATTTATTAATTCTTTTTGCCAAAAAAGTTATTAATAACAAATCACCTAAAAGACACAGAACATATCGGCTTTTACCATTACCAATAGCATCCATACTGGTTATGATTTTATTTTTGCGTTGTTGTTATCAGATAGAAGATAAAACTTTTATGATAATCACACTTGTTTCATCAATAATTTTGGCGTTTGCAAATGTTACTATTTTCTACATAATAGATAAACTTAATGAATTAATTAATGCAAAAGAAAAATTGTTGTTTGCTGAGAAACATATAAATAATCAAGTTCTACACTATCAACAACTTAATAAACACCAAAATGAACTTAAATTGTTCAGACACGACATAAAGAATCAATATCTTTCTCTTATAGCTTTAGTAAAAGACTGCCAATTTGACAAAGCACTTAAAATAATGGAAGCAAATGTAAATTGGCTTGAGGAGATGAATAGCAACATCATAAATAGCGGTAATCCCGTAGTCGATGCAATTCTACAGTCAAAGCTTCACTTAGCAAAAGAAAAAAATATTACCCTGAAAATTTCCACAAAACTTGCAGAAGAAATAGCAATAGATGAACTGGAACTCGGAATCGTTTTAGGTAATGCTTTGGACAATGCAATTGAAGCAGTAGAGAAAAACATTAAAAGTGATAATAAATATATTTCTATGACTCTTATGTCAACCAATTACAGAATCTCAATATCCGTTTCAAATCCAGTTGAAGAAGATATTAATACAGAAAATTTAACAACCTCAAAAGCCGACAAAGAAAAACACGGATACGGAATCAAAAGCATAAGAGCTATTGCTCAAAAATATGACGGTATTGTTTTATTTACTTGTGAGGATAAAATTTTTACAGTTAATATAAATGTAAGAAACTATCATACATAAAACAAAAATTGCAAGCGTAATGAAAAGTTAAGTGAACATCTTCTCTTACCTTCAAAAGAACAAACAAATATTTCTTATGCTTTAACTGAGTTCACGTTTTTGCATAATTTAATGGCAGTTTAGTTTGTGCTATTGATTAATTTATCAAACAAGAGTATAATCTAATACAACGCTGTCAAAGCGATGTTGTTTTTGGCAGGTAATATGACTTTCAACCTCCCTGCCGCTTGGTGGGGAGGTTATTTACTATGTAAATTAAAATGTTCAACAATAAATTAAACTTTTTAAGGATTTAATAAATGTATAAAGAGGAGATATAATATGCCATTAGAAATGACGATAGAATTTGAAGGTGACCGAATAAGACTTTATAGAGAACAGTGGAAAGGTAATGTTGCCTATATTAGCAATTATCCCGGTTTATTGGACGAAGTTAAAAAATATACTTGGACATATTCATCAGGTGAACATCCGTATTTAAATTGTTCTGTGTTACACATTTCTTTACACAAATTTGTGTTACAGTTTCTCTATGGACAAGAAAAACTTGATGAAATGTTAAACAAATCAAATATTATTGAGCATCTGGATAATGATGGTTTGAATTGCACCTATGAAAATCTTCATGTGTTATCATCAGATATGAACAAAGCAAAAGCGTTTACCATTGATAAGATGAACGCTTCATTAGACGCTGGCGAATTAACAGACATTCCAGCACTAGTATCAGATGTTTATTATTCTCACGAACACAAATTATTTCAACTACAGATTTTCTTTAATAAGAATCTTGTATATAATACTCAAAATGGAAATATCGTTGAAAGTTTAACTTTTCAATATAGCGATTTTAATGATTTATTCATTGATTGGCTATACTGCTTTGAATGTATAAAAGATGAGCGATTTGATATTAGCAAACACCATGCAGACAAAATATATGTTAAAGAGGCTTTAACAGTTAAATTGAAAGAAAACGAAAAAGATTCAACGATTGTTGAAAGAGATGGAAAATATTATTTAGTAATTAGAACAGAACAAGGAAATGGTCCTATATCCTTTATGAATCATACGTCATTTAGAAAAATGGAAGAAAATCAAGGATAATATATTATAAAGGGGATATTTATGGCAAATCCAATTGAACGAATAGGTGTATATCATTGTGCAAAAATTGCTGAACGTAATAATTGGATGTTTCGTGAACAACCAATTAACGATATAGGTATTGATGCACATATCGAGTTAACGGAACCGACCGGGGAATCAAAGCAACTTCTTGCGTTGCAAATAAAATCTGGAGCAAGTTGGTTTCGAGAGAAAAAAGAAGATTATATTATTTTTCGAGATATTAACGAAAGACAATACAATTATTGGACTATGAATTCTTTGCCCTGCATTGTAGTTTTGTATAATCCTGATGATGATATGTGTATTTGGCAAAAATTAACACCTGAAACTATCGAAAAAACTAACGGTGGAACAGGTAAAGGCTTTTTTGTTAAAATACCTTTGTCACAAGTTTTCCTAAATGATTTATCCAATGAAGAACTTATATCTTATACTAACTTGCCGCAACATATCACTAATTATAACTTTTTGTTGTCTCAAAAAAAGTTTATGGAAATCATTAAAGCTGGTGGCGAAATTAAGTTGCATTCCACAGAATGGGTAAATAAAAGCAGTGGTAGAGGAAAAACTGAATTAATTGTTGATGACGGAGAAAGCGTTCAAAAGTATTCTTATCCATATTGGTTCCCATTTACTCCTTATACTATGGTTTTTCCACGATTATTTCCTTGGGCTAGTTTTTCTGCAGATGAAGATTTTTTTGAAGAAACTGACGAGTCACTTTGGCGTGAACTTCACTGTCATTATGATAGTGAAGATAATGAATGGTTAATCGTTGGCGATACATTTGAAGAATTTCGAAGCAAATTAGACCCAATGAGAAGCATTAACCATTCAGGAGAAGTTGCGGAGTACATGATGAAGCTTAGCTTAAATAAATTGGGTGAAGCCTTCTTAAGCGTAGATGAATTCGTATCACAAAATCAACCATATGTTGATACAAGACCTAAAGGAGAAATTGACATATGAAAAGAATAAACCTAAATCAAAGTATAGATAAAAACATTTTGAGTGATGAATACATACTTGATCCAACTGAGAAATATGTGATAAATATTGAAGACGAAATAGAATCTCAAACAGCAATAATGATGGCGTTTCAGGTAATGGGGGCTCCTCCGGCACTTAAAAATTATCATGCCTGGTTATTCGAAAACGATTTCAGTGTAGAAAGTCCAAACCCAACAAATGAAGCAGTTAGTAGTTACTATGGCGTTAAACCACTGTGGAAAACAGAATATTCACAAGGGATTGTTGTTAGATCCGAAAATGAGAGTGACTATTTTATCATTATGGAATGCAGCAATAAGAATAAAGGGTACAAACATTCAATTGTCATTCTTACTTTAGGCGGATGTCTTTAAATGCTTTTCATTTTTAAAGTTAAATTATGTCTGTAAATATATTTAATAATAATATTTAAATGGCACATAAAAAACTACGAAAACTTTTTATTTAAACAAAATTTCTTATGGAGGTAACCTGATGGAAAATAAGACTGTAATAAAAATTGAATTGCCGGAAACAGTTAATAAAGTTTTAGATAAACCAGCTACAACATTAGGTGAGAAAATTTCCGACTTGTTAGAAATCATATTTGGTGGGATAACTTATAGCAAAGAAAAATTAGAGTATAAACGTTCTTTGAATTTTGAAGCGTTTAAAAAAGATTTAGAGGAAAAAGTTAATTCTATACCAGACGACAACAGGACAGAGCCTTTAGAAAGTATAGTTGGTCCTGCTCTTGAAGCAGCTAAGTATAGAATTGACACAGAAGAGTTCAGAAAAATGTTCGCAAACCTAATTGCTTCTTCTTTAGATTCGCGTAAAGCAAACTTTGTTCATCCGGCATTTGTTGAAATAATAAAAAATCTTTCTTCTAACGATGCTTCTGCTATACACTCTTTGGCTTTTCTCCGTGATAGTCATATTATTCCTATTGTTTCTGTAGATGAAAGCGTAATGAGTATTCCAAACAACAGCAACCACTATTGTTTTTTAGTAGAAGATTTTGGCTTCCATGAAGCAAACGTTATTCTTTCATCGTTATTAAGAAGTGGACTAATAGAATTTAATTATGTTTTTAACAAAGATACAAACTTTCAAGGATTTACATTCAATGATATGGAAAATAAATTTGCTAAATTAAGAGGTGAATTTGCAATAGGAAGAAATGTAGAGAATCCTTTGAGATATAAATATGGTTCTATTAATTTAACCGCATTAGGGTATGAATTTGCACAAGTTTGCGTTCCAATAAGTTATGCTGAACTTAAAAGAGATAAGGGAAAATAAAATCACAAATAAGAATTTTTGTTTATGGAACTCTATAACATAATCCGCAACAAAAATTTCACTTGTGATTTTTGTACGAAAATGATTACATAAATAAACAGAAAAATCAGGTGCAGTAGGGGTGGATCCCATTGCACCTGATTGTGTTTTTTAAAAACGATTATGCTGTAAAAATCAACTCATTATTAACAATCTCTCTTGCCCTCGCTTCTATATTATTCATTTGGGCAACCCATTCCATTTGGTTTTGCTCTTTTAGTTGTTCCGTAATGCCCTCATTTACTTTCATCTGTTCTACTAACCGAGAGAACATATCCGCTGCCTGTTCATCAACCTCTTCAAGATGAGTCCACAATGTTCCCGTCATAAGCATAATGTTGAACTGCACTCGTTTATGTTGCATAAGATAATCTTTGCGTTTCAATCCCCATATACCGAGTGGCTTGCTTGCTTCGGCAGGCAATGCGATGTTGGAAATTTTGTAATCTCCAACTGTTCTATATGTTCCGCCATTGAGTTCAAATGATGATTTATTCATAACTATAATCTCCTTTCAATCAGTAACGAATGTATCGTGTGTGAATTTTGCTCCAAGCCGAAAACCTGAAATAAAACTATCGGCAATACTGACTGTCAGAAAATCATTATATGTGCTTGTATATATAAAAAATAAATCTTTTTCTTCACCGCTTAACTTTGAATTGAGTTCTTCTTCCTTTTCAGTGAGAACACTTAATTTCTTCTTTAATTCACTTTTTAATTTTGAACAGCATTCCTGCGGTTCAATGTTTCCGTAATAAAATTCTTCAATAAAACCAGACATTTTGTAAACCTCCGTAAATAGATTGATAATCCTTACAATTCAATCATTCCGACTGTCTACAAAAGCCGAAGGAGGCAACTTCCTTATGAAGTGCCTCCTTCGGGCAGTCCTTTTTATTTACACCTCTTCTGTTATTGCGCAGATAACCGTCATATCATCATATTTTTCTCCGCATTTGAGCCTTGCGGTGTTGAGCAGAAGCTCGGCAAAATCGCTTGCCGATGAAGTGCCCGAAAAGCCTTTGATTTCATCGGTTATCCAGCGGTTTCCGCATCCCATAATGCCGTCGCTTGCAATAACAAGCATATCGCCGCCCCGAAGTTTAAGAGCGTAGCGGCTGAATTTAACATTGTTGAGAATACCCAGCGGTGTTGAGGGCACTTCGGCGGTTTTGACTCTGCCCGAGCAGGTATAAAACGAGGGTGCCGCACCCGCTTTAAGAAGAACTGCATTGCCGTCAAACAAATCAATCTCGGCAATATCAAGCGTTGAAAGCGATTCATCATCGGATTTAACGGCAAGGGCGGTGTTGGTTATGCTCAATGCGGTATCAAGGCTGACACCTGCTCTTATAAGCCGTGAAAAAAGTTCAACCGTCATAGCCGAGTCAATGGCGGCTCTGCCGCCCGTGCCCATTCCGTCACTTAAAATAATATATGCCTTTGAGTCGGTCTGAAAGCATTCAAAATAATCGCCGCAAAGCTTCTGGTTTGAGCAGCTTGCCGAAGCAGAGCCGAGCCTGATTTTAAAGAGTTCTTTTCTGATAAAAAGCAAATCCTTGCTGTCTTTATTCTGCCTTATTCTGGGCGGCATAAATTCTGCGCCAAGCTCTGCCGAAACGGCGGCAGTAAGCCTTGTGAGGCTTGTGCCCGCGGGAATATCGTCAACCGTGCAGGTGAGGCGGATTGCACCCGATGAGGGTCTGACGCACGAAACCTTTTTAACCTCAAAATCAAATTCTCCGAGCACTCTTGCCGCCGCTTTTTCGTGGTTGAAAAGAACACACGCGCCGTTTTCAAGCTCCTGCGAAAGCTCCGAAAGAAGAGTTGATATCCATTCAAACTGCCCGCAGGCAAGCTCTCTGTTTCTGGCGGAATTTGCCTGAAGAGCATTGATTGCATTCTGACCCGCATAAATTTTATTGAAGCTGTCCGCAAGTCGGGGTACGCTCGGGCATTTTGAATTGAAGTTAACCGAAAAATCCTCTGCCGTAACGGTTTCACCGCTTGCCAGTTTTGCGGTTATGTTTGAAAATTCTCCGTTTTCGGGGCAGAAGGTGCTTTTAAGCGGGCATTGTGAGCAAACCCTTTCACGCACTCTCATACAAACCATAATATCTTTTGCGGGTGCAAGAGCTTCAATGCCTTCCGAAACCTTTGCAACACAGCTTGAAACCGAACCCACAGCTTTTGAAGTTTCCATAAGCCGCTCGCTTGCTCTGTGAAATTCGGTTTCTATGCGTTTTCTTTGCGGATTAAGGATATTCGCTCTTATTTTTGCAAGCTGTTTGCCCGGCACGGCATTAAAAAGAATGCTTGCCGCCGCCGCTTCCGCGAAAACGGAAATTCCTTCGGGTGTGCCGTCAATGAGGGCGGCAATTCCCGCCGTTAATGAAAAGGCAAGCGAGCAGATAAGTCTGCCGAATTTTGAAAAAATTCCCGCAACAAGCCCGCAGATTCCGTAGCAAAGGCTCAGCGCAATGCTTGTGCCCGAAACCGCAACGCTTACCCCGATTGCCGTGCCCGAAATACTGCCGCCCGATTGACTGAAAAGATAAGCGGCGGTAATGATTATGAATGAACCGAAAAATCTTGCGGGACGAAAGCCCATAAGGCTTATTTCTCCCGTGCCAAGAAGCAGGGTGCAAAGGCTGATGATGATGCAGATAAGGCTGTGATTATCAAGCATATAGGGGCTTTGTTTTTTTCTTATGCATTCATTTGTGCCCGAATAAAAAACAACCGACCCCGCACAGAGAAGAGCCGAGCAAAGGTTGAGCAAAAGAGCATTGAGCGAGGGCTCATATGAAAACATAACCGCACTTGAGCAGGCGAAATACAGCAGAAAAACCGAAACGGAAAGCCAGGTTTTCTGTTTTTTTATCCTGATTTTTTCAAGCGCGAATTTTATGCCCGCAATTCCGCACAGGGGAATGAGAGAATTAAGCAATTCACCGTCGGAAAGTCTGAAAATGCTGCCAAGAACGGCACCCGCCGCCGCGGCAACCATTTCCCATCCCGAGCATGCGGCAACAAGCCCTATGCTGAGCGGCACGCTCACAGAAAGCAGACCCGCTCCCGAAAGAATGAACCCGCAGAGAAAATAAAGCGAGCAGCTTAAAATAAAAACGCCCTTGTCCCATAAAGAGTCGGTGATATCCCGTTTTTCCGATATTTTTGTTTTTTCCATAGTTTTAAAATTCCTTTCGATACAGATACAAAATTAATGTAGCTTTACCGAAAGAAAAAAACTGTCATAATATAAACAACAGAAAAAATTTCCTGATAAATTTTTCAAAAAAATATTATTTATACTGTTTATTTTTAATCTTTTATGATATAATAAATTGAATATAGTCAAAATCAGTCAAAAACAGGAGGTTGCTGCGGATTATGGATACACAGAATGAGCGTCAGGGTCTTATCATCGGCAGAAATGCTGTTGCGGAAGCCCTCAAAAGCGGCAGAGCAATAGACAGCCTTATGGTTGCAAAAGGCGAAAGAGGCGGCTCTGTAGGAAAAATAATCGCACAGTGCCGTGATAAAGGAATTGTTGTTAAAGAAACAGACCGCAGAAAGCTTGATAAAATCTGCGAGGGTGAAAATCATCAGGGCGTTGCCGCCTGGGCAGCCGTGCACGAATATTCATCCGTTGAAGATATACTTAAAAATGCAGAGAGCAAAAACGAAAAACCTTTTGTTATTATCTGCGACGAAATAGAAGACCCTCACAATCTCGGTGCAATAATCCGAACCGCGGATGCCTGCGGTGCTCACGGAATAATCATTCCCAAAAGAAGAGGCGTTGCCCTCACCTATGCGGTTGGCAAAGTTTCTGCGGGTGCGGTTGAATATGTGCCCGTTGCAAGAGTTGCAAATCTGCCTTCCGTTATTGAAGAACTTAAAGAAAAGGGATTCTGGGTTTACGGTGCGGATATGGACGGCACTTCCTGGGATAAGCAGGATTATTCGGGCAGCGTGGCTCTGATTGTAGGCTCTGAAGGCAAGGGAATCAGCCGCCTTGTCAGAGAAAAATGCGACTTTATTGTTTCCCTTCCGATGAAGGGTAAAATAAATTCTCTCAACGCTTCGGTAGCGGCGGGAATACTTATGTATGAAATTGCTAAACACAGGTAGGTGAAAACTTTGAGCGATAACAACAGAATCTCCGATATGAGTGAGCTTGATGCCATTCTTGAAGAAGTGAAAAAGGGAAAATATCAGCAGGAAATTGAAATTGAAGCCGAAGAGCCGTCAAAAACCTGGTCGCTTGAAGATATTGACAGGCTTATTGCAGGCGCAAGCGGCGAGGAATATATTCCCGAAGAAAAGAGCGAGCCCACCCCCGCAAAGGATTTTGAAAGGGTGCTCAACCGTGAATTTGATACGGGACTTTTCACAATAAAGCCTATGGAAAGCGTTGAAAGAGAAGAAATGCAGGATATTTCTTCCGATTCGGGCTTGCACGAGGTTGAGGGTCAGGAAACTTTTTTCGGTGAAGAAGAAATTGATGAATCGATTTTTGAAATTGAAACCGTAATTGTGCCCGAAGATGAGCCCGAGCCGTCATCATCAAAATTCGAGTGGCAGAGAGCTGCCGAAATTGCAGAGGCAAAAGAAAAGGAACTTCATAAAATAAAGCCTTTCTATGAGGGCGATAAGCCCGCTTCGGAATTCTTTGGAAAAAAAGAAGAAAAGCCCGAAGCAAACGAAAAAATATCCGAAGAAGATTACAGAACAAGATTTTTCAGCAAGCTCAAGCTTGAAAAAACCGCAGAGGTTGAAATTGAGCCCGAAGGCCCCGTTGACAAATCGGGAATTGTTATTGCGAAGCCCGAGGGTGCATCAAGCGAAACGGGTCTTGATCTTCTGCCCAAGGTGCTTGCCGCGGAAAGCCTTATAGAGCTTGAAGATGAAAAAACAAGAATAGTCAAGCCCGGCAGCGGAACAAGCAAGCCTGCAAAAACCTACAGCGATGATGTTGACGGTCAGATTATGCTCACGGGCTTTGATGAAATCATAGATGAGTCAGCTCCCGACCAGACCAGCGAAACCGATGTTGAAACAACCCTCTGGGAAAAACGCAAGCAAAAAGCAAAGGCGTTCAGAATTGTTGACACATCCGAAATAGATAACGATTTTGAGGGCGAATACGAAGCTCCTCCCGAGGAAATCGCAAAAGAAGAAAAGGCTCTCAGGAAAAAGCAGAAGAAGCTTGCCGAGCAGCAGGAAGAGGAAGAAAAATTTGTTGCGGAAGAATATACCGCACCCTCCGAAAGAGCAAGAATTCACACAAGATTGGGCGAAATTGCTTCAAAGGCAACTGTGGGAATTGCGGTTATCGGCGCAATTGAGCTTGTTATGATTATTCTCAATATCCTGCCTTCGATTGTTACAAAGCTTGATATTGAAAGCACCTTCTTTGCCGCAGGCTCGGTTGGTCTTAATGTTGCAAACGCAGTTCTTCTTATTGCGGTTGCGGCAATAAACAATGTAAGATTTGTTGACGGCTTTGTGTCTGCTTTCAAACGCAATTTTACAAGCGACAGCGCAGTCAGCCTTGCCATTGCGGTTGCACTTTTGCAGAATACCCTCTCGGCGGTTATCGGCGGCAACGAGCTTGAAACCGCAGTTTTCTCAATGGCGGCGGTTTTCGGTGTGCTTATTCAGAAAGTAACCGAAAAAATGAATGCACAGCGTATTCTCGGCAACTTCGAGGTTTGTGCATATAAATACGAACATAATATGTATGCGGTTCATCCGTTTGAAAATGAATCCGAAATCTTTGAACTCGGCAGAGGTCTTATGATGGGCAATGCTGATTTGCTTTATTCATCAAAGCTTGCGTTCCCCTCGGATTTTGTTAAAAATTCCGGAAAGAGCATTGAGAATAAAAAACTTCTCAATATTCTTATCCCCGTTGCTTTCGGTGCCTCGGCTGTGGCAGGTGTTCTTGCGGGCATAATGAACAAGAGCGTTATGACGGGATTTGCGGCATTCACCGCAACATTCTGCGTAACTTCACCCATATTCACTTCATTCGTTCCCGCTTTCATTGAAAGAATAACAAACCGCGACCTTAATGCTACGGGCACTATGATTGCCGGTATGGAAACGGTTGAAAAAACAGCGGGTGCAAATGCCGTTGTTATGGATTCGGCAGATATTTTTGACCGCTCACAGTGCACAATGCACGGAATGAAGAATTTTGAAAATATCAGAATTGACGATGTTCTTCTTTATGCAACCGCACTTGTTATCAAATCGGGTGGACCTCTGCGCGAATGCTTTGAGCAGGTTGTTGACGGCAGACAGGATATTCTTCCTCCCGTTAAAGAGCTTGTTTATGAGGATAAACTCGGCATTGCGGCAAGAATACATAATCAGCCCGTGCTTCTGGGTAACAGAAATCTTCTTGTTCACCATAACATTGAAGTTCCTGAAAAATCGCTTGAAGAAAGATATTCCCACAGCGGCAGAAAGGTTATGTATCTTGCAGTTGCGGGCAAGATAGCGGCGCTTTTCGTTGTCAGCTATGCGGTTGATAAAAATCTTGAGCCCTATTTCAAGCAGCTCGAAGCAAACGGAATTCAGGTGCTCGTAAGAACAAACGACGTTAACGTTACCGAAGAGCTTATTGCAAAGAGCTTCGGTTTGCCGCAGGAAACCTTCAAGGTGCTCTCTTCCGTTGCGGGCAGACTCTTCAAGAGAAGAAGAGATGCCGTTTGCGATAAGCTTCCCGCTGGCATTGTTCACGACGGAACGGCGTTTTCAATGCTCCGTGCGGTTGCTGCGGCTTGCAGCATTTCAACGGCGGTAAAGCTCGGTTCGATTGTTCAGATAATCCTGAGCGTTCTCGGCTTTATTCTTTGCACCGCACTTTACTGCACCTCTCTCGGTTCGGTTGTAACGGGTCTTTCGGTGCTTGTGCTTCTTGCAGTTGAGCTTGCAATTCACATAGGAATAATGTTTTTGGGAAAAATAAAGTAAAAAAAGCCGAAAAAACCCTTGACAAATGCGGAAATATATTATAGAATAACTTGCACAATAAAGCAGAGCAGATTTGGCTCTCACCTTCCGGGTAATGTCCCGTGTTGGTCAATAGCTTCTTTTTAACAGCCGTATTGCGGCTGTGTTGAGCGTTGATTTAATGCGAGGACAGAACTCTCTGCCCTCGCTTTTTTTTATCAGTTTTCAGGAGGTGCTTCAACATCAGCAGCAAGGAACAGCAAATTCAGATCAACGAAGAAATCCGTGATAAGGAAGTCCGCGTAATTTCAAACGACGGCGAGCAGCTCGGCATTATGTCGGCAGCAGAAGCTCTTAAGCTTGCAGAAAACAGCAATCTCGACCTTGTTAAGATTGCTCCCATGGCAAAGCCGCCCGTATGCAAAGTTATGGACTACGGAAAGTTCAGATTTGAAAAGGCAAAGAAAGAGAAGGAAGCAAGAAAGAACCAGAAAGTTATCGACATCAAAGAGGTTCGCCTTTCTCTCAACATCGATACCCACGATTTTGAAACAAAAATCAACCACGCCCGTAAGTTTATCGGTTCAGGCGATAAAGTTAAGGTTTCCATTCGTTTCAGAGGTCGAGAAATGGCTCATCCCGAGCACGGTCTGACCATTATGAACCGTTGTTCGGAAGCTCTTGCAGATTGCGCAAACGTAGAAAAACCCGCAAAGCTTGAGGGCAGACAGATGCTGATGTTTTTGGCTCCTAAAAGCTCGAAATAATAAAGTTGTAAATTATTAAGGAGGATATTATTATGCCTAAGATTAAGACTCACAGCGGTGCGAAAAAACGCTTCAAGATTTCAAAGGGCGGCAAGCCCATGCGTGCCCACGCTTACAAGTCACACATTCTCAACAAGAAGAGCACAAAGCGTAAGAGAAATCTTCGCAAGACAACTGTTGCTGACGTAACAAACTGCAAGCAGATCACACGTCTTGTTCCTTATAAATAATTCGGAACTTTGTAAAACCTAACTATTGAATAACGGAGGATATTAAAAATGGCACGTATTAAAGGCGCTATAATGACTCGCAAGAGAAGAAATAAAGTACTCAAGCTCGCTAAGGGCTACTACGGCTCAAAGGCAAGACTTTTCAAAACAGCTAAGCAGGCTGTTATGAAGAGCGGCAACTATGCTTACATCGGCAGAAAGCAGAAGAAGAGAGATTTCCGCCGCCTTTGGATCACAAGAATTTCAGCTGCTTGCCAGGCAAACGGAATGAACTATTCATCATTCATCAACGGCCTCAAGAAGGCAGACATCACTCTCAACAGAAAGATGCTTGCTGAAATCGCAGTTGCAGATCCCGCAGCATTCACAGCTCTTACAGAGAAAGCTAAGGCAGCTCTCAACTAATTGAATAAAAAATCAACGGAGATTCGGTTTAAACCAAATCTCCGTTTTTTGTTTTATATTTTCTTTTTATTAAGAAGCTTGCTGACCGCAACAAGACCGATAACGGTTATTATTGTTTCAATCAGCATATATGAGCCGTTATATAATAATGAATAAACCGCAACAAGCTGACCCTCGGGGCAGTAGCCCTGCCATACGGTTATTCCGCTGATGAAGTGGCAGATAAATCTGATAAAGCAAACAACAAGACCGCCAGTAACTATTTCTGCGGTTTGCTTGCCGCCGAATTTGCCCCTGAACATTCCTCCGAGACCGAGGCAGCCAAAAGCTATGATATAATCGGCAAGCGCAACAATAAGATAAGCCGCAATGCCCGTAACATAGCTGAAATTCTTAAAGCCCATCATCATTTCAAACAGAGCGAGCACGCTTGAAGCGGAAAGACCGTATTTAAGCCCGTGACGGTAAGAAATGAGAATAATCGGCACCTGACCGAAAAGGCTGAACCCTCCGCCGTAAAGAAACGGCCACGGAAGAGAATCCGAAACGGCGAAAAGTGCGATTGATAGAGCAACCATTATTGCGCTTTCGGCAAGAGCGTGTGTGTGGGTGAATTTTTTTGACATAGAGAAAACTTCCTTTCTCGGGGAGCAAACAGAAACGCCCAACGAAAACTCGTTGGGCGTAAAAACTGCAATTATGCCTTTTCCTACGCCCGCATTATCGGGATCAGGTTTGAGGGTATAATCTCAGCCGACTTTTGGTCAGCACCCCTTTGGTTTTTTATCATTATAGTGCGATTAATTCTGTTTGTCAAGAGCTTTTTTGCCCTCTTCGGTGTCGCGGTAATACTGGGTTTTGGGATTAGGATGCTTTCTTGAATTCCAGACCTCGTCCGCAACGGGCTTCCAGGCGGCGGCAAACTTATCGCATTTTGAGCAAAGCGTTTCAACGCTTTCAGGCTTAATAAGGTCAGTTGACTTTGCGCCTGTTTCATTTATCATTCTGCGCAGACACTCGGGATTTTCGAGCATCGGGCAGGGTCTTAAATGGTTATCGTTGAAAGGCTGATTGTGCCAATATGCCTGGAAAAGAGGATTCTTAAGACCTTCAAGCAGAGTATGGGTTCTGATGTTTGAATCCGAATAGTGAACGAAAACACAAGGTTCCATATCGCCCTCGGAATTGATGTGGAAATAGTTTCTGCCGCCTGCAATGCAGCCGCCAACATATTCCGCATCGTTCTGGAAATCCATAACAAACATCGGTTTGCCCGTCTTGCTGTTTCTCACCTTGCGGAGCCATTCATACATATAAACTCTTTGCTCGGGTGAGGGGATAAGGTCAACAACGGCATCGTGACCAACGGGCATATAGTTGAAATAAAGACCGAAGCGTGAGCCCTTGCTTATAACCATATCAAGGAATTCATCGCTTGTTACATAAGGAATGTTTTTGCTTGTATAGCAAACGGAAATGCCGAAGAACAAGCCGTTCTTTTTGAGCAATTCCATAGCATTGACAGTTGTTTTGTATGCACCTTCGCCGCGGCGGAAATCGTTGCTTTCTTCATTTCCTTCAATGCTCAGCGCAAGAGCAAGGTTGCCAACCTCTTTCATTTCATCGCAGAAAGCCTGGTCAATGAGGGTTGCGTTTGTGTATGCAAGAAACGCACAGTCGGGATTTTCTTTGCAGAGGGTGAGAATCTCTTTTTTCTTAATGAGAGGCTCGCCGCCCGTGAGCATATAAAGATGGGTTCCGAGTTCTGTGCCCTGATTAACAATGCTTCTCATTTCTTCCATTGAAAGATTGGATTTGTGGCCGTATTCGGCAGACCAGCAGCCCTTGCAATGAAGATTGCAGGCACTTGTGGGGTCAAAAAGAAGAATGAACGGAATGTTACATTTATATTTTTCTCTGTTTGCACGCACCGCCTTTGTGCCGTTTACACCTGCACCGAGACCAAGAGCAAGAAGCATTTTCTTTAAAACCTGAGGGTCAAGCTCATTGATGATGTTCATTGCAAAGGTGTTCCAGACATTTTCGGGGTCGTTAACAGCATTGCGGAAAGCGTCAAAATTCTTTTCGGGGAATGCACCGCCCATAAATTTCTGGGCAATGTTGATGAGCTTAACGAGATTTTCGGCGGGATTTTTCTTGATGTATTTATAAATTCTGTCAAAAGCCAATGAAGCTGATGCTCTTTGAAGTTTTTCTTTTGCTGTCATAAAGATAAATCCCTCCTTACATTTAAAAGTATACTAAAATAGTTTACCACAGTATTTTTGTAATGTCTATAAAAATATTTGTAAATTTTTTTATTTTGTTGCTTTATTTGTCAATTTAAAGTATTATTAACATTATAGGAAATCTTTTCGGAGGATATACATGAAAGAAAAGCTTTTACGCGGGTCGCACGCAATAGGGCTTGCGGCAAGAATAGTTGTTTCAGTTGTGATTATTGCGGTAATCATCTGGAAATTTGAAGAGTTTCAGAATATTGATGTAAGAGGCATTGTTTCTGCTTCGGGCAGTCTCGGAATAGCGATTGCAAGCATACTCGGAATTTATCTGCTCAAAGCAATAGTTTTTGTTGTGCCCGCTTCGCTTGTTTATATTGCGGTGGGTCTTGCTTTGCCAACCTTTATTGCAATTCCCGTTAATATCGCGGGCATTCTTCTTGAGGTTTGCGTAACATATCTTCTCGGAATGATGCTCGGCGGCAACATAGTAACAAACAAGCTCAAAAAGGTTAAATACGGCGATAAAATTCTTGCTCTTCACGAAAAGAACAAGCTTTCTGCCATATTTGCAATCAGAGTTCTGCCGATTTTTCCGATTGATATAGTCAGCCTTTTTCTCGGTGCGGTAAAAATGAAATTTGTTCCGTATCTGCTCATATCGCTCGCGGGAATTTTGCCCAGAGTTATTCTTTTCACAATTCTCGGTGACGGTCTTTACGATTATATTCCTATGCAGAAACTTATGGTTATTGCGGCGGTGCTTGTGCCCGTTGCTCTTATAATATGGATAATCCGCTATGCTCTTAAATCAAAAAAGAGCGAAGAAATGGCTGAAAATCCTCCCGAAGAAGAGGATAAAAATAAAGAAGAAATTAAGGAGTGATTTTATGTCAAGAGCTTCAAAGCTTCAGAAAAGAGAAGAGCTTGCAAAAAAACCAACCATCAAACAGGGATTTCTTAATTTTATTGATGTTCTGACCGATAACAGAAATTTCTGTATGGCATGGCTTATTGCGGGATTCATCTTTTTCACCGTTTACGGTTTCATCGATAACCCCGACCTTGCAAAAACCGCAAGCGTTATAGGCAAAACACATCCCAGACTTTTTGTTTGGTGGGCAGTATTCTCGGGAGTATCGCTTTATCTCAACCTTCAGTATCTTTACAAAATGAATTCGTTCAAAAATGAAAAGCTTGCAAAAATCGGAAATGTATGCACATATCTCGGTTTTATCTGCATTTTTGCCTGCGTAAACATTCCCTCTGTTGAGCCCGAGGACGGCAAGCCTCTTCAGATGGCGGCTCATTGGTCAACCGCACTTCTTTTTGCGGCATTCTTTGCGGCGGCAATTATTGTTTTTCTTTTGCACAAAACAATGCAGAAGAGCAAAAAGCATCTTGCAATGCTCATTATTCTTGCGGCAACTCTCGTGCTTATGGTTGTTTTGCTTCTCATCTTCGGCAAGAGCGGCGGAATTGAAAGCATTCCGATGTGGGTTGCATACATAATAATCTTTATGCTCAACTATACAAAGCCTTTTCAGCCTGTGAAAAACTAAAGAAAAAACCGACGGGAAACCGTCGGTTTAATTTTTTATATAAGTTCTTTTACAAGAGTCTTAATCTGCTCGATATTTTCTTCTTTCACAGCCGAATGGATTGTAACGGTTGTGTCGGTGTAGGTGAGGTCTTTGCAAAGCTCAAGCATTTTCTTGATTTTGTTTGCGGCAACGGGAGCCCAGCTTCCGTTTTCCATAATGCCGATTTTGCGGTTTCTGTAGCCTCTTTCTGCAAGGTCGCTCACAAATTCACGCATAAAGGGGAAGATGTCGCCGTTATATGTGGTTGTTGCAAGCACGATTTTGCCGTAACGGAATGCGTCTTCAACAGCCTCTGCCATATCGCAGCGGGCAAGGTCATTAACGGTAACCTTGGGGCAGCCTGCAGCTTCAAGCTCTTTTGCAAGAATCTCAACCGCTTTCTTTGTGTTGCCGTAAACGGAGGTGTAGCAGATAACAACGCCCTCGCTTTCAATTCCGTAGGATGACCAGGTGTTGTATAAATCAAGATAATATTCGAGATTTTCTTTAAGAACGGGGCCGTGAAGAGGGCAGATTATCTGCACATCAAGACCGCCGAGCTTTTTGAGAACCGCCTGAACCTGAACGCCGTATTTGCCAACGATGCCGAAATAATATCTGCGAGCCTCGCAAGCCCAGTCCTCATCGGCATCAAGTGCGCCGAATTTGCCGAAACCGTCAGCAGAGAAAAGAACTTTATCTTTGCTGTCATAGGTCATCATAACCTCGGGCCAATGCACCATCGGTGCGGTGCAGAAAGTAAGAGTGCGGTTGCCGAGACTGAGGCTGTCACCGTCTTTAACAACAATTCTGCGTTCTGCATAATCCGTGCCGAAAAACTTCTGCATCATAACAAATGCTCTGTCTGTTGCAACAACAACGGCATCGGGATATTTTTCCATAAATTTATCAATATTTGCGGAATGGTCGGGCTCCATATGCTGAACAACAATATAATCGGGAGCCTTATCGCCCAGAATATTCTTTATGTTGCCGAGCCATTCTTCGCCGAATTTTGCATCAACCGTATCCATAACTGCGGTTTTTTCATCGCAGATAAGATATGAGTTATATGCCATTCCTTCGGGAACAACATACTGACCCTCAAAAAGGTCAATTTCACGGTCATTAACGCCGATATATTTAATGTTTTCGCTAACCATAATTACTCCTTTATTTGAGGAAGCCCTGAATGATAACCTCTTCGGCCTCTTCCTCGTTCATTCCGAATGTCATAAGCTTTATGAGCTGGTCATTATTGATTCTGCCGATTGCCGCTTCGTGAACAATCTGCGCATCGGCGCAGTTTGCGGTGATTGCGGGCACCGAGCTTACGGTTGCCTCGTCCATAATGATTGAATCGCACTGCACGTGGGCTCTGCACTTTGCGTTGCCAACCGCATTGGGATAGAAAAGCTGGGTTGAATTATCCTTTGCAACCGAGCGGGAAATAATCTGCGAAGAAGCATCCTTGCCGTTAAGACGGACTTCCATATCCGAACGGGCATACTGCTTGCCGTGGGTCAGAAGTCTTTCCGTCATAATAAGCTTTGCGCCTGCCGCAAGGTCAGCTTCGGTTTTTCTGACTGTTGAGTCAACGCCCTTAATCTGAACCATTTCCATTTCGCAAACGGAATTTTCGTCCTGAAAAATATTGGTTACGGGATTAAGAATTCTTTCGCCCGTGCCTTCGCCCTCGCCGTAATGCTTTTCAACATATTTGACCCTGGCATTCTTGCCTATGTGGAAAGAGTGAATGCCGTCGTGCTGTGAAGCGGAATCGCCGCTGTTATGAATGCCGCAACCTGCAACGATAAGCACATCAGCGTCATCGCCGATATAAAAATCGTTATAAACAAGGTCGTTAACACCCGCTTCGGTTATGATAACGGGAATATGAATGCTTTCGTTTTTGGTGCCGGGGGCAACGATAATATCAATGCCGGGCTTGTCTTCTTTATTAACAATTTCGATGTTTGCCGTTGAGCGTCTTGAGTGTCCGCCGCCGTTTTTGCGGATATTATATGCACCTGCGGGAACCTCGTGAAGGTCGGCAATAGCTTCAAGAAGCTGAGAATCTATTCTTTCCATCTCAGTTTTCCCCCTTTCCTCTGAAACCGCATCCGCTGCTGAATTCACCCATAAGCTTGGGGAAAAGCTCGTCCTTCGGACCGATTTCCTTAACCTTGCCGTCTGCAACAATAACCATTTCATCGGCAAGTTGCATAATTCTTTCCTGATGTGAAATAACGATAACGCTGTTGTGATTTCCGCTGCTCATTGCCTTGAAGCTTTCAACAAGCATTGAGAAGCTCCAAAGGTCAATGCCTGCTTCGGGTTCATCAAAAATTGCAAGGTCAAGCTTTCTTGCCATAAGAGTTGCAATTTCAATTCTTTTTGCTTCGCCGCCCGAAAGGGAATTATCCATTTCGCGGTTAAGATAATCCTTTGAGCAGAGACCCACGCTTGTGAGGTATCCGCAGCATTCGTCCTCGGGAAGCTCGCTGCCCGCCGCAAGAGAAAGAAGGCGGCGAACGGTAAGCCCCTTGAATCTGGGAGGCTGCTGGAAAGCATAGCCTATTCCGAGCTTTGCTCTTTCGGTAACGGACATATCGGTTATGTCGATATCGTTATAGTATATCTTGCCGCTTGTGGGCTTTTCAATACCCATAATCAGCCTTGCAAGAGTTGATTTTCCGCCGCCGTTGGGGCCCGTGATAACGGTGAATCTTCCGTCGGGGATTCCAAGATTTATATTATCGATTATTTCAAGAATTCCGCTCTCAGTGTTAACCTTGAACGATACATTTTCAAGCTTTAACATAGTCATTCTCCAATTAAGATATTGATACAAATTATGTATCATCATATTATACCGCATATATCGCCGATTATCAACAGAAAAAGCAAAAAAACTGCCGCAATCCCAACAGATTACGGCAGTAAAATTATTTTATACAAGCTTCTTCTTTAAGAAGAGGGGTTATATCATTCTTTCCTTTGTGGCGGTAGGGATTGATTTTTATATAAATGAATGATACGAGGGCGCCGATTGAATTGAGCACGATATCCGCCATAGTGTCCATAATGGGCCAACGGTCTGCATATATCGGGTCAAAAAGGGTCTGCATTTTGGGTGTGCCCTGAGCAAGCTCAAGGCTCCAGTGCTGGGCATCGCCGATGCCTCCGCCCATGCAGGCAATCTGGTCAAAGACGAATTCAAACAGCTCCCAGCAGGTTGCGGCAAAGAACGAAAAGCCTACAGAGCAAAGAAGAATGAGCGAAAGGGGTGCGGTTGCTTTATCCCTTTTCTGGATAGCGGCAGAGATTTCATAGCCGAAGAAAACGCAGGCGGCACCGCCGATGAAGTGAAGAATAACATCCCACCATCTGAAATCATAATAGAGATTGAGGAATTTTCCGCCGAAGGATGCGGCAAAAATTCCAATGATAAGAAAGCTCTGCACAACAGAGGGAATGTAGCGAAGCACGCTCTTTTTGGGGAAGAGCATAAAAATTTCCCAAACGAACATACAAAGGAAATTTGCACCAACCTGAAGAGGGTCGGTAATATCAAAAGGCTCTTTGAAAAAACCTGCAATAAAAGCATAAATCATCAATGCTCTGAAAATCCACCAGAAAATAAAACGGCGGGTGGGGCAGCCCTCTTTGAGTCTGCTTATGTATTCTTTCATTTTATTCTCTCCAATCCGATTATTGCGTTACAAAAATCAAGATATTGTCACGGCATAGTATAACAATAATGTCGGATTATGTCAACAGAATAAATTTATCCTTTTTTAATTAATTATTAATTTGATTTTAGGGTTGCGGTGTGTTATTATCTGTGTGAAAAGAAAAGGAGTGCTGTTATGACAGAGCGTTTATACTATAAAGACCAATATATCAAAGAGTTTTCGGCAAAGGTTTTATCCTGCACCGAAAGCAAAGGCAAATATGAAATTATCCTTGATAAAACCGCATTTTTCCCCGAGGGAGGCGGTCAGCCGGGCGACAGAGGATTTATCGGCAATGCGGAAGTAATTGACAGCGTTGAAAAGGGTGAGGAGGTTATTCATATCTGCTTATCCCCCGTTGCAGAGGGCGAAGAGGTTGAATGCAAGCTTGATTTTGAAAAAAGATTTCTCAATATGCAGCTCCATTCGGGCGAGCATATTTTTTCGGGCTTTGTTCATTCGGTCTGCGGTTTTGATAATGTGGGCTTCCATATGGGCGAGCATTCGGTTACCGTTGATTTTGACGGCACGGTTTCTGCCGAAGAGCTTGAAAGAATAGAAAATCTTTCAAACGAAGCGATATATAAAAACATCCCCATCGAAGCGATTTATCCGAGCGATGAGGAGCTTGAAAACTATTCATACAGAAGCAAAAAAGAAATTAAAGGTCAGGTGCGTCTCACCAATATTGATGGTGTTGACCTTTGCGCCTGCTGCGGAACTCACGTTGCTCTCACGGGCGAGGTGGGAATGATTAAGGCAACCTCGATTATGAATTATAAATCGGGCGTAAGAATCACTCTTCAGATAGGCAGAAGAGCACTCGAGGATTACAGAGAGAAAAATGAAAGCGTAAATAAAATTTCTGCGCTCCTCAAAGCAAAAACGGAAGAGGTTGTTTCTGCGGTTGAGAGAGTTCAGGCTCAGCTTTATGAAGCAAGATTTAAGTATAATGCTCTCAAAAAAGAGCTTTTTGCCGCAAAATGCGAAAGCATAGAGGGCGAATTCTGCTGTATGTTTGATTCGTCGGGCGAAGCTGAAGACGCAAGAGTTTTCTGCGATTTGATTGCCGATAAGGTCAAGATTGCCGCGGTGTTCTCGGGCGATGATGAAAACGGCTATAAATATGCAATCGGCAGCCGCACGGAAGATGTAAGAGCAATGGGCAAAGAGCTTAACTCCGTCTGCAACGGCAGAGGCGGGGGCAAGCCCGATATGGTTCAGGGCTCGGTTGTTGCAACAAAGGCACAGATTGAAGCTTTTTTCAATAAATAAAAAAATCCGCCACAAGGGCGGAAAATTATTCTTTTTCATTCGGAACAACAAGAAGGTCAACGGCAGAATCTCTGTTGATAAGAGCAGTAATGATATCTGCCATTTCTTCGCTGCTTTCTTTCATTCCGTTATCAAACCAAAGATGAAAAACAGAAAGAATTGCACCTGCATAAAACGGAACGGCATATTTTCCCTCATTTGAAGAAGAAGCAACGGGAAAATAATGAAGAATTCTCTGGCTGAGCATATTTGAAAGCAGATGATTTAACCCCGCATCGTAAATTGCTTGAATAACTGCGGCGTTTTCCTGTATATACTTAAAGATGTAGAGAATAATTTCTCTCAGCGACCCGACAACGCCGTAGCCGATTTCTTCAACAAGCTTTTCTTCGGCTTCTTCAAGGTGGCTCAGAAGAATTTCATCCTTGCTTTTATAATTGCGGTAATAAGCCATACGGGAAACGCCCGCAAGATTGGTTATATCGGTTATGGAAATATCTTCGTAGGATTCTGTTTCCATAAGACGGAGAAGAGCGGTAAGAATGCACTCACGGGTTAAAATATTCACTTCATTGTGTTTTGCCATTACATTTCCGCCTTTTTGTAACATTTTGGAATTTGTTGATGATTTGTTCATATTCTGGTGTTACACTTGTAACAGTTACAAGTGTAACATTCTGATACATACTTTGTCAAGCAAAAGAGGTATTATATGCTTAAACTCAAAAACATCATAAAAGAATATCCCACGGGCGATGAGAAGGTTATTGCTTTAAAGGATGTTAATATTGAATTCAGACGAAATGAATTCGTTTCAATTCTCGGTCATTCGGGCTGCGGTAAAACAACGCTTCTCAATATTATCGGCGGTCTTGACCAGTACACAACGGGCGACCTTGTAATTGAGGGCAGGTCAACCAAGAATTTCAAAGACGGCGACTGGGATGCTTACCGCAACCATTCAGTCGGTTTTGTTTTCCAGAACTATAATCTTATTCCTCACCAGACGGTTCTTGCAAACGTGGAGCTTGCGCTCACTCTTTCGGGCGTATCTAAGGCAGAGAGAAGAGCAAGAGCAAAGGATGCGCTTGAAAAGGTTGGTCTGGGCAATCAGCTCAATAAAAAGCCCAATCAGATGTCGGGCGGTCAGATGCAGAGAGTTGCAATTGCAAGAGCTCTTGTAAATAACCCCGAAATTCTTCTTGCCGATGAGCCGACAGGCGCGCTTGACACCGAAACCAGCGTTCAGGTTATGGATATTCTCAAAGAGATTTCCAAAGAAAAGCTTGTTATTATGGTTACCCATAACCCCGAGCTTGCAGCGGAATATTCAACAAGAATTATCCGCCTTGTTGACGGCTCAATCGTGAGCGACTCCAATCCCTATACCGACGAGGAAGCCGAAAAAGAAGAAACAAAGAAAACAAGAAAAGAGAAAAAGAAGCTGAAAAAGCCCTCAATGTCTTTCTTCACTGCTCTTTCGCTTTCATTCAATAACCTGCTCACCAAGAAGATGAGAACCTTCCTCACTTCGTTTGCAGGAAGCATAGGAATTATCGGCATTGCCCTTATCCTTGCTCTTTCGAGCGGTTTTCAGGCATATATTGATTCAATTCAGCAGGAAACCCTCACTTCTTACCCCATAATGGTTGAAAGCGCAACAATGGATATGAGCGGTATGCTCGGCGGAATGACCGCTATTTCACCCACGGGCGGAGAGGTTGACCACGGTCTTGACAAGGTTTATTCAAACACGCTCACAGCAAGTATGATGGAATCGTTTACCTCTGAAATCTGGGCAAACGACCTTTCAAAATTCAAGGAATTCCTTGAAAGCGACGAATGCGATATAGACCAATATGCAAGCTCAATTCAGTATTCATACGGCGGAAAAATGAATATCTATTCTGCCGATACCGCAAACGGAGCAAATCAGGTTTATCCCAGCCCCATTATTGACCTTATGCACGGTATGATGGGCAGCATAAATCTCGGTGGTATGAGCATTGATACCTCAATGATGGCTTCATACGAAAAATATTATAACTCGTGGCAGGAGCTTATCGATAACCCCGAGCTTCTTGAAACGCAGTATGATGTTATAAAGGGCACCTGGCCCAAGGCATATAACGAAGTTGTTCTTATTGTTGATAAGAATAACGAAATCAGCGACCTTGCAATTCAGGGTCTCGGCATCTCAACCGCCGCCGATATGGTGCAGGGCTTTATGGCGATGCAGAGCGGCGAAGAATTTGTTGCGCAGAAATATGAAATAGAATATGACGATATTATCGGCAAAACCTTTAAGATAGTTCTTGAACCCGATTTCTTCGCATATAACGAAGAAACACAGATGTGGGAAAATAAGCGTGAAGACGATGCTTATGTTGAATCACTTATTGAAAAGGGTGAAGAAATTAAGGTTGTAGGTATTATCAGACCCACAGACGGCTCGCTTATGGTAACAACAATGGGTGCAATTGGTTACACAAGCGCACTCACAGAGCACGTTATAACCGCAACAAACGAATGCGAGCTTGTTAAAAATCAGAAGGCAAATCCCGAAACCGATGTGTTCACGGGTCTTCCCTTTGTTAAGGAAGAAACACAGCAGACAGCTCTTGAAGCTTCTGCTCCCGAGGCAAAGCCCGTTTCGCTTGACCCGCAGATAAAAACCGAGGCTCCCAAGGTCAGCTCAATGGCATTCAAAGGCGAGGCTCCCAAGGCAACGCAGACCGCAATTTCAATGGATTTCTCAAGTGCAGAGCCTGTTACCGAGGAAGAACTCTATGCAAATATAGATAAGATGTACAGCGGTGCTCAGGCGGAAGAAATGAAGAGAACTGTTGAACTTCTTCTCAAATCAAGACTTTCTTCCGAAGAAAAGGCAGAGCTTGCAGGCTATCTTGATAAGATGCTTGAAGGTCAGGAGATTGAAGGTATAGGCACAATTTCGGGCAAGCAGGCTGTTCAGTATCTTCAGATGATGGATAAGAATGCAAAGCTCAAAATGCTTTCTGCAATGATGAGCAGTCAGGTTGCTCCTCCTCCCGTGTCAAACGAGGGCGGTGAAACACCCGCAGAGCCCGAACCCGAGCCCGAGCCGGAACCCGAACCTCTTGCCAAGAGCTATGAAGAGGCTATTCAGATGCTCGGCGTTGCAGACCTTGCAACTCCGCAGACAATAAATATTTATCCTCTCGATTTTGAGGCAAAAGACCATATTTCGGAAGTTATCGATGCATATAACGCAAAGGCTGCCGCAGAAGGCAGAGCAGATGATGAAATCAAATATACCGATTATATAGGACTTCTTCTCACATCGGTAACAAAGATTATCAACATCATTTCATATATCCTTATTGCTTTCGTTGCAATTTCACTTGTTGTTTCATCAATAATGATTGGTATTATAACCTATATCTCCGTTCTTGAAAGAACAAAGGAAATCGGTATTCTCCGAGCAATCGGCGCTTCAAAGAGAGATATTTCGCGAGTGTTCAATGCGGAAACGCTGATAGTCGGATTTGTTTCGGGTGCGATAGGCATAGGCTCAACAATTCTGCTGACCTTGCCCATCAATGCAGTTATTGAGCATCTTTCAACAATTCCCGATGTTGCACAGCTTCCCGCAAATGCGGCAATAATTCTTGTTTTAATCAGTATGTCGCTCACTCTTATTGCAGGTCTTGTGCCCGCAAAGATTGCATCACGCAAAGACCCCGTTGTTGCACTCAGAACAGAATAAAAAAAGAGGAATGCAATTTTGCATTCCTCATTTTTTTATATCCACTTTTCTTTTGCGGCGTTTACAAGGGAAACAACCTTTTCAACGATTTCGCTGTCTTCTTCTGCAAGGTTCAGAAGCGGTTCTCTTACTCCGCCGAGATCAAGACCTGCAAGCTTTTTGAGAGCAGCTTTTGCTGTTGCATACATATTGCCTTTGGTTGAGCACATTGTGTAAATAACTTCGTCAATATCATCCTGAAGCTTGCCTGCATTTTCAAAATCGCCTGCTTCAAGAAGAGCGTTGAGCTTAACGAAAAGTGCGGGCATAACTCCGTAAGTGCCGCCGATACCGCCGTCTGCACCGATAAGTCTGCCGCCGACAAACTGCTCGTCGGGACCGTTAAAAACAACAACTTCCTTGCCGTTGAGCTTAGCCTGTCTTTTGAACATCTGAATATCCTGAATCGGCATAGAAGAGTTCTTAACGCCGATAACTCTGGGGTTTTTAAGCATCTCATCAAACAGACTTAATGTGAGAGCAACACCTGCAAGCTGGGGAATATTATAAATTACAAAATCGGTGTTCGGTGCCGCAGCGGAAATATCGTTCCAATATTTTGCGATTGCTCTTTCGGGCAGTCTGAAATAAATCGGGGGAATTGCGGCGATTGCATCAACTCCGAGTGATTCTGCATGGCGGGCAAGCTCGCAGCTGTCCTTTGTGTTGTTGCAGGCAACATGAGCAATAATTGCAATTCTGCCTTTTGCAACCTCCATAACCGCTTCAAGAGTCTTTTTTCTTTCTTCAACGCTCAGATAAATGCATTCGCCCGATGAGCCGCCGACATAAAGACCGGCAACGCCTTGCCCGATAAGATATTCAACAAAAGCTTTTGTTGCTTCGGGAGAAACTTCTCCGTTTTTGTCATAGCAGGCATAGAAAGCGGGGAAAATGCCCTTATACTTATTAAGATTCATAAATTACCCTCCAAAAGAATATTTAACATATAGATTATACTATCGGTTTATAGTGATGTCAATAATCACATAGCTGAGCAGGCGAAAATTGAGCACGATTTTTAAAATTTGAATTTTTTTGAAAAATTTTAAATTTTTTTGAAAAAACTATTGACAAATGCGTTCTAAAAGGATATAATCATCAAGCATTCAAAAAACGCCGTTGCGTTTTTTAGTCGGTGTTGATGACGTTGAGGGTCCACCCGTTCCCATCCCGAACACGGTAGTTAAGCTCAACAGTGCCGAAAATACTTGGCTGGAAGCGGCCCGGGAA
>JAZOVH010000048.1:0-26872 GCA_045658585.1 Acutalibacteraceae bacterium
GGTTTCGCCTATGGAAATCATAGACGGAATGATAATCCCCGCACTCAACACAGTCGGCAAAGGCTTTGAAGAGAAAAAAGTTTATCTGCCCCAGCTTCTTATGTGTGCAGAAGCGGCAAAACAAGCTTTCGAAGCCGTTAAATCCGCAATTCCCTCGGGTCAGAGCAAAAAAGGCAAAATCGTTATTGCAACCGTAAAGGGCGATATTCACGATATAGGCAAAAACATTGTTAAGGTGCTTCTTGAAAACTACGGTTATGATATTATTGACCTTGGTAAGGATATTGCACCCGAAACGATTGTTGAAGCGGTTAAAAATAACGGTGTAAAGCTTGTGGGGTTGAGTGCTCTGATGACAACAACCGTTCCCGCAATGGAGGAAACAATCAAGCTTCTTCGTATCGAAGCCCCCGAATGCAAGGTTATGGTTGGCGGTGCGGTTATGACAAATGAATATGCCGAAATGATTGGCGCAGACAGCTTTTCACCCGATGCAATGGGTGCAGTAAGATTTGCGGAAACAATTTTCGGATAAAAAAATTACAGGTCATTTTTCAATGACCTGTTTTTTATTTATTTGATTATTTCAACTTTCCAGGCATATTTAAAAGTTTCGCATTTATTGAGATGCTGAATTTCTCTCTTCTTTGAGAAGTCATCAACAACCTCTCTGCCGTCATTGATGCCGTACCACGGTTCAATACACACATAGGGTGCACCGGGCTTTGCCCAGATGCCGAGAACGGGGCATTTGCCGAAAGTAAATTCAATTTCATTTTCGCCCTTTATGCGAAGCTTTTCGGATTTTATACCTGAAAGAATAAGCGCATCCTTATTGAAAACATCCTCGGTTATTTCAATTTCACGGCTGTTTTTAATAACAGGAAATCTTTCGGGAATAAGCAGATTTTCGCTGTCGATACGTTCTGTTTCAAGTGTTTCGGGATATTCAAATTCAATAATATCGCCGATGTTGCAGTTGAATCCGGGATGAGCGCCGATTGAAAAATACATATCACCGTCGGTTTTGTTGATAACCGTCATTGTGTTCACAAGCGATTTTCCGCAAAGCTCAAAAGTGAGAAGAAGCTCAAAATCAAACGGATAGCCTTTGAGTGTATTTTCATCGCTTTCAAGGCTGAAAACTGCCTTTGCGCCCGAGCATTCCTTAACATTGAACGGCAGTTTTCTTGCAATGCCGTGTTTGGGCATTGTGTATTCCTTGCCGTTATATAAAAATTTATCGTTAATAAGCTGACCAATTATCGGGAAAAGCACAGGTGCCTGACCGTACCATATTTCGGTTTTGCCATACCAGATATATTCCTTGCCGTTTTCCTTTGAAACAAGCGAATGAAGCTGTGCACCCATATCATCGATTTCACAGGTCAGAAATTCATTTTCAATTTTATAAAACATAAAAATCACCCTTTCTTTTCTAACAATAACACAAAACACCTTATTTGTCCATTGTTTATTTTATACTTGACAAAGACAATTCATTGCAATACAATATTAAGGTATATTTTTTAAGGAGGATGGATATGGGACTTACTATAGGCCAGAAACTCATCAAAAGCCATCTCGTGAGCGGTGAAATGATTCCCGGCACAGAGATTGGTTTGAAAATTGATCAGACCCTCACCCAGGACGCAACAGGCACCATGGCATATCTTGAATTTGAAGCAATGGGCGTTGAAAGAGTACGCACAGAGCTTTCGGTTTCATATATCGACCACAACACTCTTCAGAACGGCTTTGAAAACGCAGATGACCACAGATTCATTCAGAGCGTTGCAAAGAAAAGAGGTCTTCTTTTCTCAAAGCCCGGTAACGGCATCTGCCATCAGCTTCATCTTGAACGTTTCGGCAAGCCCGGCAAAACACTTATCGGCTCCGACAGCCATACACCCACAGGCGGCGGTATCGGTATGCTCGCAAGCGGCGCAGGCGGTCTTGACGTTGCAGTTGCAATGGGCGGCGGCACATACTACACAACAATGCCCAAAATGACTCTCGTTCGCCTTTCAGGCAAGCTTTCACCCTGGGTTGGTGCAAAGGATGTTATTCTTGAAGTGCTTCGCATTATGTCCGTTAAGGGCGGCGTAGGCAAGATTATTGAATACGGCGGCGAGGGTGTTAAAACTCTTTCTGTTCCCGAAAGAGCAACCATCACAAATATGGGTGCAGAGCTCGGTGCAACAACCTCCGTTTTCCCCTCAGACGAAATCACAAAGTCATTCCTTAAGGCTCAGGGCCGTGAAGAAGATTGGTCAGAGCTTAAGAGCGATGATGATGCTGTTTACGATGAAATTATCGATATTGACCTTTCAAAGCTTGCTCCCATGGCAGCAATGCCTCATATGCCCGATAATGTTAAAACCGTTGAAGAAATCGGTAACATTGAAATCAGCCAGGTATGCATCGGTTCATGCACAAACTCATCTCTGCTTGACCTTCTTAAGGTTGCGGCTATTCTTAAGGGCAAGAAAGTTGCTCCTAACGTTAGCCTTGCAATCTCACCGGGTTCAACGCAGGTTCTTAATATGCTTTCACTCAACGGTGCTCTTTCCGATATTCTTTCGGCAGGCGCAAGACTTCTTGAATGCTCATGCGGTCCTTGCATTGGTATGGGTCAGTCACCGCAGTCAAAGGGTGTTTCACTTCGTACCTTCAACAGAAACTTTGAAGGCCGTTCAGGTACCGCAGATGCGGGAATTTATCTTGTAAGCCCCGAGGTTGCCGCCGCTTCGGCAATCACAGGTTATCTCACAGACCCCAGAACTCTCGGCGAGATGCCCGAAATCAATATGCCCGAGCGTTTTATTATCAATGACAATATGATTGTTGAACCCGCTTCGGCAGAAGAGGCTGATTCGGTTGAAATCAAATACGGTCCCAACATCAAGCCTTTCCCCACAAGCGTTGAGCTTCCCGAAAGCATTGAGGCTCCCGCAATCCTCAAGGTTGGCGATAATATCACAACCGACCACATTATGCCCGCCGGCGCAAAGATTCTCCCCTACCGCTCAAATATCCCCTTCCTTTCAAACTTCTGCTTCAAGCAGTGTGACGAACACTTTGCAGAAAGATGCAAAGCTGCAGGTAAAGGCTTCATCATAGGCGGTGCAAACTACGGTCAGGGTTCATCAAGAGAGCACGCCGCACTCGTTCCCCTCTATCTCGGAATTAAAGCGGTTATAGCAAAATCATTTGCAAGAATTCACTGTGCAAACCTTATCAACGCAGGCATTATGCCCTTCACATTTGCAAATGCAGATGATTATGACAAGATTGATACAGACGATATTCTTGCTCTCGATAACATCCGTGACTGCATTGCAAACGGCAAGAAGGTTGTTATCAAGAACATATCCAAGAATGAAGAATATGAGCTTTGCTATGATTATTCAGACAGACAGACCGCTATGATTCTTGAAGGCGGACTTCTGAATTACACCAAAAAGCAGGCTGAATAAGGAGAAATAAAAATGACAGAAGTACAGATTAAAGCTGCTGTTGAAAAATTCGAAGCTCTTATCAGAGAGCAGGACGCAAGAAGCGATGCAATCAAGCAGCAGGGCGATTTTATTGATTATTCAACTCTCGATAAACTCACAATCGGCGTTTGCGGCGGCGACGGCATAGGCCCCATCATCACAAACGAAGCTGCAAGAGTTCTTGCTTTCCTTCTTAAAGATGATGTTGACGCAGGCAAAATCGAATTCAAGACCATTGACGGTCTTACAATTGAAAACAGAGTTGCCGTTAACAAGGCAATTCCCGATGATGTGCTTGAAGAGCTTAAGAAGTGCCCCGTTATCCTTAAGGGACCCACAACCACTCCTCAGGCAGGCGATCCCTGGCCCAACATTGAAAGTGCAAACGTTGCAATGAGAAAGGCTCTTGACCTTTTTGCAAATCTCCGCCCCGTTAAGGTTCCCGAAGAAGGCATTGACTGGACATTCTTCAGAGAAAACACCGAGGGTGCATATGCTGTTGGTTCAAAGGGTCTTCACGTTACCGATGACCTTGCAATGGACTTTGTTGTTACAACAACAGAAGGCACAAAGAGAATTGCAAAGCTTGCATATGACTATGCAAGAAGAAACAAAAAAGAAAGAGTTTCAATCATTCAGAAGGCAAACGTTATCAAGACCACAGACGGTAAATTCCTTAACCTTTGCAAAGAGGTTGCAAAAGATTATCCCGAAATCACAACCGATGAATGGTATATCGACATCACAACCGCAAAACTTATTGATAAGAAAAGAAGAACAGATTTCAAGGTTTTTGTTCTCCCCAACCTTTACGGCGACATCATCACCGACGAAGCTGCTGAATTCCAGGGCGGCGTTGGCACCGCAGGCAGCGCAAATATCGGCAAGAAATACGCAATGTTTGAAGCTATCCACGGTTCAGCTCCCAGAATGATGAGAGAAGGCAGAGGACAGTATGCAGACCCCTGCTCAATGCTCCGTGCAGCAGTTATGCTTCTTTCACACATCGGCAAGCAGGCTGAAGCAGACAAGCTCGAAAGAGCACTTGATATCTGCATGTATGAAGAGAAGAAGCTTCATATCACAGGCAGAGCAGACGGTGCAACCTGCGAAGACTTCGGCAACTATGTAATGGACACTCTTACAAAGCTTAACTAAAAATTCAGCCCCGCATCGGATTACCGATGCGGGGCATTTTTTATTCTTCTGTTGTTTCTTCTGCGGGTGCGGTAAATTCAGTTGTGCCGTTCATAATTTCGGCAAACTCTTCGCCGCTCATCTTTTCATCAAGGAAGAGCTTTTTGGCAACTGCGTGAAGTTTATCAATATGCTCATTAAGAAGATTTTCGGTTCTTGCATATGCATTCTTGATAATGCTTTCAACTTCATCATCAACCTTTGAAGCAACAGCCTCGGAATAGTTGCGAACCTGATTATAGCTCTTGCCGAGGAACACTTCGTGGTTATCTCCGCCGAGTGCAATAGGTCCGATTTTCTCGCTCATACCGTATTTTGTTACCATATTTCGTGCAATCTCGGTTGCTCTTTCAATGTCATTTGAAGCACCGGTTGAAATATCGCCGAGAACAATTGCTTCGGCAACTCTGCCGCCGAGAAGGCTGACAAGTCTGTCAAGCATTCCGTTCTTTGTGGTATAATTCTTATCCTCTGTGGGTCTGTGGAGCGTATATCCGCCTGCCATACCTCTGGGAATAATTGAAATCTGATGAACGGGGTCTTCGTGTTCAAGGAAGTGGCTCACAACAGCGTGACCCGCTTCGTGATAAGCGGTAAGCTTCTTATCTTTTTCGCTCATCTTATGGGATTTCTTTTCTGCACCTACCTGAACTTTAAGTGCGGCTTCGTCAATTTCTTCCATTGTTATAGCTTTCTTGTTTCTTCTTGCTGCAAGAAGTGCAGCTTCGTTAAGAAGATTTTCAAGGTCTGCACCGGTAAAACCAACGGTTGCGTGTGCAATACTCTTAAGGTCAACATCGGGTCCGATGGGCTTGCCCTTTGCGTGAACCTTAAGTACCTCTTCTCTGCCCTTTACATCGGGATAATTAACCGTTACCTGACGGTCAAATCTGCCCGGACGAAGAAGAGCGGGGTCAAGAATATCGGGGCGGTTGGTTGCAGCAATAACAATAACGCCTTCATTTGCACCGAAACCGTCCATTTCAACAAGTAACTGATTAAGGGTCTGCTCTCTTTCATCGTGTCCGCCGCCCATGCCTGCGCCTCTGTGGCGACCTACGGCATCGATTTCATCAATAAATATAATAGACGGTGAGCTTCTTTTTGCCTGATCAAAAAGGTCACGCACTCTTGAAGCACCGACACCTACATACATTTCAACAAAATCCGAACCCGAAATTGAGAAGAAAGGAACATCCGCTTCACCTGCAACTGCTCTTGCAAGAAGAGTTTTACCCGTTCCCGGAGGGCCCACAAGGAGCACACCCTTGGGAATTCTTGCGCCGAGCATATCAAACTTTGCGGGGTCTTTGAGGAATTCAACAATTTCCGCAAGCTCTTCTTTTTCTTCATCTGCACCCGCAACATCGGCAAAGGTTGCCTTTCTCTTTTCATCCTTGGCGTTCTTTATTCTTGCCTTGCCGAAACTCATTGTGCGGTTATTTTCATTGCTCATGCTCTGATTCATTCTCCTGAACATAAAGAATGTTACGCCGAGCATTGCAACGAGCAAAAGAAGAGTAGGTGCAATCTGATATATCCACTGACCTGTTGAGCCTGTTACATAGCTTGCCTTAACAGGGTCCTGAGGATTTTCTCTGTTATGCTGAATAACGCCCTCGTGGATATCTTCAAGGAAAAGAGTAACACTGGGTACGGAGAATGCCTTTTCGGTTTCCTCTCCGTCAAGCTTATAGGTGAGAGCGCCGCTGCTCAAATTAAGCTTATATTCATCAACCTTGCCCTCATCAAAAAGGGATACAAGCTGATAATATTCAAGTTTTTCTCTCTGCTGAGTGCTTGCATAATAACTGACACCCGCAATAATCATAACCGGAATCAGAATATAAGGCAAAAGCGTCATAAGCTTTTTCTTCATATCCGGCTTTTTGCTGTTGTTCTTTTTAGTATTCAATTGGAATAATCACTCCTTAAATTATCTTTCCCCAAACGGTAGATTTCATTAATTTTATGAATAAACTTCTTCCTTAAGCACGCCGATATAAGGAAGATTTCTGTATTTTTCAGCATAATCAAGACCGTAGCCTACTACAAATTCGTCAGGCACTTCAGCTCCCGAATAATCCGCATAAAGGTCAACTGCTCTGCGTTCGGGTTTATCAAGCAGAGTGCAGATTTTTATGCTGCTCGGATTTCTTTTTTCAAGAATGGAAATTATATAATTAAGAGTTCTTCCCGAGTCGAGAATATCCTCAACAATAAGAACATCCTTGCCTTCAAGATTAATATCCAGATCCTTAATAATTTTTACAACACCTGATGATGTTGTTCCGTTTGCATAGCTTGAAACACACATAAAGTCTATTTCGCACGGAATTGTTATTGCTCTCATAAGGTCTGCCATAAAAACAACGGAACCTTTAAGAACACTTACAAGCAAAAGATTTTTTTCTTTATAATCCTCACTTATCTTTCTTCCGAGGTCATTTACGATGCTCTGTAATTTTTCTTCACTGTAATAAACAGCCTCAATATCCTTAAGCATTTTTCAATTCCTTTCAATGCTGATGCAAAGTATTCTTTTGGTTTCTTTTGTAACTGAAACTCTTTTGTCACAGCCTATACCTTCTGCTAGCACAAGGCCGTTATCATCAGCAATAATAATAACTTCATTTCTTTTTTCGGGAGGAATTGAAAGCTCATTGAACAGCTTTTTCAGCGTTTTTGCGCAGCCTCTTTTGGCAAGCGATATTCTGTCGCCCGCCTCACGGCTTCTGACAACCAATTCACCCGATATTTTATCATAATCAAAACAGTAATCCGTTGACTGTTTTGAAATGATTTGTGAATAATTTATTTCCGAAACTTCTTCAACAAAAGACTCAATCTCTGTATCTGCAAACTTCATTTTACCGATTTCAAGATTTTTACAGCAGTATTTCTGCGATGAATCTTTCGGAAAATCAAGTGTGTTTTTACGCACCCTGACCTTTAAAGCGCCGTTGATGACACAACTTCCGCCATTTTCAAGCAATTTGCAGATTCGGTTTACCGCTTCATATTCGGGGGTTATGCCCGTTTCTTTTTCGGTAATATACACAACTGCACGGCGTTTGAGCGGTGCGGGAGAATTTGCAAGCATTGCGGCATCATATCCCGTTTCAGCTTTTGCTTTTTCAGAAAGCTGAACCGCCATATCCGAAAGAAATCTTTCATCCTCTGAAATTGTATCAATACATCTTGAAGCACTGCGTTCAAACGACGGATTGATTTTTTTCAGTTCTTCAACAACATTATGTCTTATGCGGTTTCTTGCATAATGAACATCGCTGTTGGTTGCATCTTCAGCAAACGGAATTTCATTTGTTTTGCAGAAATCAATTATTTCTTCTTTGGTGCAATCAATAAGAGGTCTGATGATATTATCTCTTGTTGCGGGTATTGAACAAAGCCCGCGAAGAGTTGTTCCTCTTGCAAAGTTAAAAAGAAAGGTTTCTGCCCTGTCATTAAGATTATGTGCGGTAGCGATAATTATATCATCGCCGAGCGATGAAAAAAACTCATATCTTATCTGTCTGCCGCATTCTTCAAAACCCAGCCCGAGTTCCTTTGCTTTTTTTGCAACATCAACTCTTAAAACTTTTACGGGTACACCGATTTTTTCGCACTCCGCAATTACAAGAGCTTCATCGGCATCTGCCTGCTCCCCTCTTAAACAATGATTTACATGAGCCGCAATTATATTAAATTTCTGCTCATCTTTTAAACCGTTCAGAATATGGAGCATTGCCATTGAATCGCTTCCGCCCGATACAGCCGCAACAACGGTTGCACCCTGCGGAATCATATTATGTTTTCTGATTGAATCAATAACTTTATCAATCATCATGTACCCTTTCCAAAGGAACAAACAAGGTGTGTTCACCGTCAAATGCAAATTCAACGGTTCCTGTTTCGCCGTGTCTGTTCTTTGCAACGATAACCTCTGCCTTATTTACATCAACCTGCTCTTCAGGAACGGGCTCGCCGTCCTCCTTTTCGCCCTTATAATAATCGGGGCGGTAAAGCATCATAACGATATCGGCATCCTGCTCGATTGAACCTGATTCACGAAGGTCTGAAAGCTGGGGTCTGTGAGATTTGCCTCTGCCCTCTGTGCCTCTGGAAAGCTGGGCACAGCAAACGATGGGAATATTGAGGTCTTTCGCCATCATTTTAAGATTTCTTGTTATCTCACTGACTTCCTGAACTCGGTTTTCGGTTCTTGTGCTGCCTTTGATAAGACCGAGATAGTCGATAATAACGCATTCAACACCGCCGAGACGTCTGGTTTTTGCCTTCATTTCGGGCACGGTAATGCTTGATGTGTCGTCAAAATAAAGCTCGCAATCATTGAGGGCGCAGGTTGCTTTGCCAAGCCTTATCCACTCATCGTTGCTTATCTGACCGTTTCTCATCTTTTTGCTGGAAACTCTTGCCTCTGTGCCGAGAACTCTCATTGCAAGCTGTTCCTTAGTCATTTCAAGCGAGAAAAACAGCACCTTGCGTTTTCCGACTGCAGCAACATTTCTTGCAAGGTTCAGAGCAAAGCTGGTTTTACCCATCGCAGGTCTTGCACCGATAAGAACAAGGTCTGAACGGTTAAGACCGGTAAGAATCTTATCAAGGTCGGAATAACCGGTTGTGAAACCTTTATACTGTTCTTTATCTTCGCCCGTAATTTTCTTAAGAGTATCGTAAACATTGTTAACGATAATATCCTTAAGCTTTGAGGGAGCATTTGTTGTTTTACCCTGACGGATGTTATATATTTTCTGCTCTGCATTATCAAGCAATGCATCGGCAGTTTCTTCGCCCGCAACCGCATCCTCAATTGTTTCGCTTGAGATTGAAATAAGAGTTCTTACATAATGCTTTTCACGAACAATCTTTGCATACATTTCGATGTTGCTTGTTGAGGGCACCATCTGCGCAAGCTCAAAAAGATAATTTCTGCCTGCAGCATTATCATAAACACCCTGCTGAACAAGCATATCAAGCACAACAAGGGGGTCTATTTTGCCACCCGAACCGTCTATTGTTATCATTGCGGCAAAAATAGCCGAGTGCTGGGGAAGATAAAAGCTTTCAGGGCTTATGTAAACTGCCGCCTGCGAAAGGCAAGCCGGGTCAACAAGAACGCTGCCCAGAACTGCCTGCTCCGCTTCAAGGCTGAAAGGCATATTTATATTTTCAAGTGACAATAAGCCGTTATCTGCCATTATTATTCTCCTACCATAACATAGAGTGAAGCTGAAATTCCGTTATAAAGTTTAACTTCTACAGGGTATGTGCCGAAAGTTTTGATATCTTCAACAACAACCTTGCGCTTATCGATATCAAGACCGAAATGCTTTGAAATTGCTGCTGCAACATCCTTTGATGTTACTGAGCCGAAGAGCTTGCCGTTTGCACCTGCTTTTGCAGTAAGCTTAACGGTATTACCCTGAAGCTTTGCGGCATTTGCTTTTGCCGCTGCGATTTCGGTATCAATACGGTGCTTTTCTGATGCTTCTCTGTTTTTAAGCTCGCTCATTGCCTGGGAATTTGCTTCAACAGCAAGCTTTCTGGGAAACAGAAAGTTTCTTGCGTATCCGTCTGATGTGTTAACAAGCTCACCTTTTTTGCCGAGCCCTTTTACATCCTGTGTTAAAACTACTTTCATAATGTGTATCTCCTTATGTAACGGTTAGTTACTTATTTTGCATTTTTATTGAAAAATTTTTCGATTGCTCCGTAAAGAGCTGATTTTGCATCGGGAACATCATAGCCTTTAAGCTGGCAAGCCGCCATTGTCTGGTGTCCGCCGCCGCCGAGACTTTCCATAATAACCTGAACATTAACCTCGCCCATACTTCTTGCGGAAATATTTACCGCACCCGCATTTTCGAATATAACAAACGAAGCTTTGATATCGCTTACATTCAGAAGCTCGTCCGCCGCCTGAGCCGCAATTATTCTTATATCGGGAGAATCAATATCAGCCGTTGAAACGGCACAGCCCATAAAGCTTTCTGCCGATGCAATAACTTTGTTTCTCAACTTATTGACATCCATTGAATTTGAGAAAAGCTTTTTGACGCTTACGGTATCGGCACCCTTATCCTTAAGGAATGCAGCCGCCTCAAATGTTCTTACACCTGCTCTTATTACAAAATTCTTTGTATCAAGCATAATACCTGCAAGAAGAGCTTCAGCAACAGGCTTTGTTACTTCCATATCGGAATTGATATACTGAAGAAGCTCCGAAACCATCTCACTCGCCGATGAAGCTCCGGGGTCGTGATGGAATATTACGGCATCTTCAACATTTGAAACCGCTCTGCGGTGATGGTCTATAATAACTTTGATTTCTGCCTTTTCATAAAGCTTCGGAAATTCAACAAATGATTCGATATGAGTATCAACAACAATCAGTAAGCTGTTTTTATTAAGCAAATCCAATGCTTTTTCTTTGCCGATAATAATATCTTCAAATCCCTCTTTGCGAAGCATACTTATAAGTGATGATGCAAGGGTTTTGTTTTTATCGGTTGCTATATAAGCAGAAACTCCAAGACTTTGCGCTGCGCAAACAATTCCCGCCGCGGCGCCGATTGCGTCAAGGTCTGTATAAGAATGACCCATAATAATAACATTGCTGCTGTTTTTGATAAGCTCCGCAAGTGCAGATGCAACAACACGGCTTTTAACCTTTGTTCGCTTTTCGGCACTCTTTGAAACGCCGCCTATGAAATCATAGCTGTCTTTATTCTTGATTGCAACCTGGTCTCCGCCTCTGCCGAGCGCCATTTCAAGAGCATTTCGGGCATTTTTTTCGCACACCTTTATGTTATCGCCCGAAGAAACACCGATTGACAGAGTAACACCTATACGCTTATTCTTATATTCATAGCCTCTTACGGTTTCAAGAATTGAAAATCCGTCTTCAACCATAAGATTGAAATTCTTTGCTTCCGTAAGCATAATATATCGGTCATCGCCGACTCTTTTGATAAAGCTGTTGTATGACTCCGACCAATTATCAAGCGCCGCTTCAATCTGACTCTTGATTTCGGTTCTCTCGCTGTCACGGTAATCGGTTCTTGAATCGTCAAGATTATCCATTTCAATCATAATTGCATAAGGTCTTGATTCGATATATGCAATTTCGGTTTTGCGGAGTCTTGTGTTTTCAAGATAATACAGAATACAATAATCTTCGCCGTTATATCTGTACGGAAAAGAATAAACGGAATAATATCTGCCGTTTATCAGAACGCTTATTTCGCCTTCGTGAATAAGAGCTTCAATATCAACACCGTTTGTGAACAGACTCACATCTGCCGCATCGGTTATTTCTCCGCCCGCAATTTCATTGACAAAGCGTTCACTGCACCATGAAACCGCACCGTCTTTGCCGCATACGGCAACGGGAAGCGGAAATGAAGAGAGAACCTTTTTATCTGTATAATCAAACTTTCTGGAAAGACGGATAAGAAATTTTTTATATCTGTTTTTGGCTGTCAACGCTCTGAATATTGCAAAACCGAGCACAGCCGCAAAGCCGCAGCATTCCGCCACAGCAAGCTTCGGCTCAACAAATGCAGTTATAACAATGAATATTGCCGCAACGGCAGCTGTAATGCCTGTAAGAACAATATCACGCCAAAAACCTTTGATTTTCATTTAAACCTCCATAATAATCGGAAGAATCATCGGGCTTCTCTTCGTTTGCTCATAAACAAAATGAGAAACCGCATCTCTTACCTTTCCTTTAATGGCATTTATATCTGAAATGTTACTGTAATAGCAGTTCTCAAGAGCTCTTTCGGCAATCTTGCGCGCCTTATCAATAAGCTCCTCGTTTTCTTTAACATAAACGAAGCCTCTTGAAACAACCTCTGGACCTGCAACAAGCTGACCTGTTTCATAATCAAGCGATGCGGTAACAATAATAATGCCGTCTTCGCCGAGATGCTTTCTGTCGCGGAGAACAACGCTTCCTACATCGCCTACTCCATAGCCGTCAACAAAAATCTTGCCCGCGGGAACGGATTCCGCTTTTTTGATCGATTTATTGGTAAGCTCTGCAACATAGCCGTTATCGGCAATAAAAATATTATTTTTATCTATGCCCATACTTTCGGCAAGCTGTGCGTGCTTTCTGAGATGCTTCTGCTCGCCGTGAACGGGAATAAAATATTTGGGTTTAACAAGACCCATTATAAGCTTCAGCTCTTCCTGACAGGCGTGACCCGAAACATGAACATCATACATCTTTTCATATATAACGTGAGCACCGAGTTTCAGAAGCTCGTTAACAACATTACCAACGGTTTTTTCGTTGCCCGGAATGGGTGTTGCCGAAATGATAACATAATCGTTGGGGCAGATTTCAACCTTACGGTGGTCTGAAAATGCCATTCTGGAAAGAGCAGACATAGGCTCACCCTGGCTGCCCGTTGTTATTATAACAACATTCTCTGCGGGGTATTTATTGATAAGGTCTGCGTTGATAAGAACATTTTCAGGAATATTGAGATATCCGAGCTGTGCACTGATGTTAACAACATTTTCAAGGCTTCTGCCCATAATGGCAACCTTTCTGCCAACGCTGTGTGCAACATTGATTATCTGCTGAACTCTGTGGATATTTGAAGCAAAGGTTGCAACTATAATTCTGTTTTTTGCCGCCTTTCTGAAAAGCACATCAAACGATTCGCCAACCTTGCGCTCGCTCTCTGTATAACCCGGTCTTTCGGCATTTGTTGAATCGGAAAGCAATGCAAGAACGCCGTTGTTTCCGAGTTCTGCAAATCTTGAAAGATTAATCATTCCTCCGTCAATGGGTGTGCTGTCAATTTTAAAGTCGCCCGTCTGAATAACAGTTCCGCATCCGCAGGTTATTGCAAGAGCAATCGCATCGGGAATGGAATGGTTAACGTGAATCATTTCAACCGAGAATTTGCCGAGATTGATAACATCTCCGGGGGCAACTTCAAAAAGCTTTGCACTTGAAAGAATTCCGTGCTCCTTGAGTTTACCCTGGATAAGACCGATTGTCAGTTTTGTTCCGTAAACGGGAATGTTAACGGTTTTGAGAAGATAAGCGAGAGCACCGATGTGGTCTTCGTGACCGTGGGTTATAACAATACCCCTGATTTTTTCCGAATTCTTTTCAACATATGAAAAATCAGGAATAACAAGGTCAACGCCCGGCATATCCGAATCAGGGAAAGCAAGACCGCAGTCAACAAGAAACATATCGTCTTCATACTCATAAAGAGTCATATTTTTGCCGACTTCGTTAAGTCCGCCAAGAAATGCGATTCTTAAGGGCAGCTCTTTTTCTGCTTTCTTATATTTCTTTGCAGAACCGTTTCTGGGCTTTGAATATCCCTTTTTCTGCTTCTGCTGAAACTGCTGCTCCGAGGGTTTGCGTGATTTTTTATTTGAACGCTGCTGCATTTTGGAATTATTCTGTGACTTATCTTTTTCGTTGTTTTTCTTTTGCATAAATTCTCCTTTTTTATTTTGTCGGTTTCTAATAAATATATATCAAACAGTTAATTCTTATGTTCCCCCCGAAAGAACAAATATCTTCCGAGAGTTCAGGGCACTCCTACCCTATTATAATATAATATATTTTAGAAGAGTAATTGTCAAGATTTACTATATAAATATTTATAAACTCAATTTATCCGAAGCTGTATTAAACAACTCTGTTATATCGGCACAAAGCTCATTTGCAGCTTCCATTGTGTCCGCTTCGGCAAGGATTTTAACCTCTTCGCCGCTTCTTTCCGGAACAATCAGAAGCTTGCCCGAGCTTCTGATGAGCCTTATTCCTTCAAGACTGTTTTTGAAATCAACATCCTCCTGCCCTACCAATCCCGCAAGATTTGCGGGCGAAAAATCAATTGATACGGTTTTGCTTGCAATATATTTTTCAGGCAGTTCATTCAAAAGGTCTTTTATTTTGCACTCTCGTTCTTTCAGCACCGACAGCAGTTTAACGGTTAAAAAAAGTGCATCTCTGACAAAAACCTGCTTTGCCGCAAGCCTTCTTGCGGGAGAATCCGAATTATCCGCAGGAGTGCTCAGATAACGGTAAACCTTTCTTGAATAAATGTGGGCAAGTTCATCAAGAAACATCGGAGCATCATAGGGAACGGCAATATCTCTGCCGTTTTTCATTTCGTTCAGGCAACATACGGCAAGCAGTTTTTCATACGAAATTTTTTCTCCGTTTACAATTGCGTGAAGTTTTGTTCCCGAAGGGTCAATTACAAGCCTGAAATCTCTGTTTTCTTCTGCACCAAGCTTTTCCAAAACATTTTTTATTAAATTCTCAATGCCGTCACTTTCACTTTCAACCGAAGCCTCTATGCCTGAAAGTCCGTAAGGCGCTCTTTTAATCAGCTCTTGTCTGTAAAGCTGTTTTACGCTTGACATATCTGAAATTTCTTTCATTTCGCTTTCTTCGGTTTCGTGAAATTCACATTTTGACATTCCCGATTCAATGCTTCTTTCAAAATGCCTCGGAATTGAAAGACCGCCCTCACCGCAGATTTTTATTTTTCTGCCGTTTTTGCCGCACACAAAAAGACCCGCACTCAATCCGCATATATTAACAAGAAAATTGAGCTGAGCTTCAAAGCACTCTCCGAAGCTCCACACATTGCTGCCTGCACCGATAAGCCCCGACATTATTGCCATCTGCATTGACATTGCTCTTTTTGACCCGTCAAAGCCTATACCCGTTTTCTTGCCGTTTCTTGTGCTGCCTACCGCCGCACCAAGACGCACGCAGGTTTCGGTATTAAGTTTTGCTCCGCTGTTTTCATCAATTCCGTTGCGGTTGAGATAATCCGCTTTCAGGTTTCCGTATTTGATGTTTGAGTTAACCGTTGAACCGCCGCCAACTATTTTACCCGGCCAGACAAGCATATTCGGATTCACCTGAGCGCCCGTGCCGATTATGCTGCCCGCACCCGCAACGCTTCCCTCAAACATTGACGCCCCCGTTTTAAGTGCCGCACCCGAACACACCAAAGCTCCCGTTACCGAAGAGTTTGCACCGACCCAGCAGTTTTCAAGCAGAACCGAATGCCTTATTCTGGCATTTCTTTCAACACAGCAGTTATCGTCAATAACTGCATACGGCCCGATAACAGCGCCTTCTCCAATCTCAACACCCTCGCCTATATAAACGGGCGGAATAACCGAAAAATCGCCGTTCGGCATCGATTCTTTAACAAATATTCCGTCTGCAACGGCGCCGTAAGGAGCATTTATTTTTCCGTCAAAAACATCTCTCTGACATTTCATATATGCCTCAACATTGCCCACATCGCACCAATAATCCGCCGTATGATAGCAAAAAATCGGCATGTCCCTCTCAAGCATAAGAGGAAACAAATCCTTTGCAAAATCATATCTTCTGCCCTTGGGAATAAGCTCCAGGCATTCGGGATTCACAACATAAACGCCCGTGTTTGCAAGGTTGCTTATCGCCTGACTCCATGAGGGTTTTTCAACAAAACCGATAACCCTGTTTTCTTTATCAACCTTAACTATTCCATACTCTCTCGGGTCTGACGATTCGCTTGCAACAATGGTTATTTTTGCCCCCGAAGCTTTATGAAACTTCATTATTTTTGATAAATCAAAATCGCACATTGCATCGCCGCTTATAACAAAAAACGGCTCATTGAAATCTGCGGCGGCTGTTTTAACGCACCCTGCCGTGCCGAGCGGTTCATCTTCTCTTATCATATTGAGTTTCATAGCGGAATAATCCGAATATTCTTTTTCTATAGTATCGGCAAGATAGCCCAGGGTTACCGACGCCTGCGTTACGCCGTGGTAACGAAGAAGCGCAAAAATATATTCAATCACGGGTTTACCCATTATTCTCACCATAGGTTTCGGAACGGTGCAGGTAAGCGGTCTTAATCTGCTTCCCTCTCCGCCTGCCATAACAACTGCTTTCATCAAAATCATTCCTTTCAGAAAGTATTATTGTCAAAATATTTTAAAAATATAACCAAATAATATTGTTAAATCAAAAAAGCAATGATATAATTAATTAATCTTTTTATTGGAGTTTACTTATGGCAGAACTTAAGAATGTTGAAATATATACAGACGGTGCGTGTTCGGGCAATCCCGGCCCCGGCGGATGGGGTGCGATTTTACGCTACGGTGCCCATGAGCTTGAACTCAGCGGCGGCGAAAAGGAAACAACCAATAACCGCATGGAACTTACCGCAGTTATTGAGGCATTAAAAAAGCTCAAAGAAAAATGCTCTTTGACCATTTATACAGATTCAAAATATGTTGCCGATGCTTTTTTGCAGGGCTGGATATGGGGCTGGATAAAAAACGGATGGAAAAAATCCGATAAAAAGCCCGTTCTGAATCCCGAACTCTGGAAAGAACTTTTGTCACTGATAAGCAAACACGAATATAAAATAATCTGGGTAAAAGGTCACGCGGGGCATCCCGAAAATGAAAGATGCGATAAGCTTGCAACGGCAAAAGCGGCTGAATATGCCGAAAATATATAATAATATATAATAAGGGTTGATAAGAATGAAAAAGATTATCAGTTTATTTCTTGCGGCGGTTATGATTTTTTCTGTTGCGTCGGTTGCATTTGCCGCTTCCGATGAATGTGACTGCGGGGTAACTCCCGTTATTTATGTTCCGGGTTTCGGCGAAGCACTTTTTGAAAATGTGAACACCGAAAATGAAATTTCTGTTTTTCCGCCCGAAACTCCCGCAATTTTAAAAGCAATCCCCGATATTCTCAAAGCTCTCGGCGTTGCCGCAATAGCGGGAGATTATGAAGGTTTCGGCGATTATGCAATGCGCGGAGTTGATAAAATCCTCGGTCTGCTTGCTTGCGACGAAGAAGGAAATTCGGTTTATAATGTTTCATTTTCCCCCAGAGAATTTATCGGCACGGCAGAACAGCATATGATTCCCTGCTCTCCTTTTTCCGACAATGCGGGAGATTACAGTTTCATATACGACTGGCGTCTTGACCCTATTTACAATGCAGAAATACTTAATGGTTTCATTAATGAAATTAAAGAGCTGACAGGTCACAAAAAAGTTTCACTTGTTGCACACAGCCAGGGCAACACCATTGTTGCGTCATATCTTGAAAAATACGGTTCTGACAATTTAGAAAAAGTTGTTTTCCTTTCCCCCGCTTTCAAAGGGCTTTCGCTTCTCGGCTCTCTTTTTGCAAATGAAGCTTCAATCCGAGATAAGGGCGAAGAATTTGCGGAACTTGTTAAAGGTGCAATGGGCTTTGATCCCGCAGGCAACCTGCTTTCTTCATTAATTCACATTCTCAATGATATAGGCATTGCAAAAGGTCTTCTCAACTGGGCGCAGAACGTTCTTGATGACCAGCTTGAAAGAATCCTTCAGGAAGGTCTTTGCGATGTTTTCGGCACAATGCCCGGCTTATGGACTTTTGTTCCCGATGAATATTATGAAAAAGCAAAAGAAACAATGTTTACCGATAAAGAAAAATATTCCGTTCTCATTGAAAAGATAGATTATTATCATTACAATGTTCAGAATAAGCTTGAAGATATAATTCAGGAAACTATGGATAACGGAGTTGAGGTTGCAATTTCTTTGGGATACGGTCTTTCAACAATCCCCGTTCCCGTAACCGTGCCCGAGCAGGCAGATATGCTTATTGATGTTGAATATATGAGCATCGGCGCAACCTGCGCATCGCCTTTCGGCACAGTTTTTGACAAAGACTATGTTCAGGCAGAATCCTGCCACGGTCATAACCACATTTCACCAGATATGATGATTGACGCATCAACCTGCGCATTTCCCGAAATCACTTGGTTTGTAAGAGAGCAGACCCACAGCGAATTCGGCGACGGATACGCGGAATTTATCAAATGGATTCTTCTTTATGACGGCCAGCCCACGGTTCGTTCAAATGAAAATTACCCGCAGTTTATGACCCTCACTGAAGACGACACCCTTGAACCCGTTAAAGGGTTGAAGCCCGTTGATAACAGAGCACATATAATAATCTTTTTCTCCGCAATTTTTGAAATGATTAAAAATTCGGTTAAGAAATAAGAAAAAGCTCCGATTTTTATCGGAGCTTTTTTTGCATACATTGTCCGTTTATTGCATAGAGTTTACAGAAGCAAAATAATAAACGGAGGAATAAAAATGGCAAGCAACAATATTTACGGCGATATTGCCGCAAGAACGGGCGGAGATATTTACATAGGCGTTGTGGGCCCCGTGCGAACGGGAAAATCAACCTTTATAAAGCAGTTTATGCAGTCAACGGTATTGCCAAACATTGAAAACCGGTCAAAGCGTGAACGCGCTACCGATGAATTGCCCCAATCTTCGGCGGGCAGAACAATAATGACCGCCGAGCCGAAATTCATTCCCGAAGAAGCGGTTGAAATTTCTTTGCCCTCGCAGATAAAAATGAAAATAAGAATGATTGACTGTGTTGGTTATATAGTGCCCTCCGCTATCGGATATATCGAAAACGAAACGCCGAGAATGGTTAAAACTCCTTGGTTTGACGAAGAAATTCCGTTTAACATGGCGGCTGAAATCGGCACAAGAAAGGTTATAACCGAGCATTCAACTATCGGTCTTGTTGTTACAACAGACGGTTCAATCGGTGAAATTCCGAGAGATGAATATGCCCAGGCAGAAGAACGGGTTATTAATGAACTCAAAGATTTAAAAAAGCCCTTTGTTGTTCTTCTCAACTGCAAAGATCCCAATTCCCCGCAAGCTCGCTCTCTCGCCTCAGAGCTTGAGAAAAAATACGGAGTTTCGGTTCTTGCCGTTAACTGCCTTGAACTCGGTCAGAATGAAATTTCGGATATTCTTTCAAGAGTTCTTTTTGAGTTTCCCTTAAAAGAAATCAGAGTTGATATGCCCGGCTGGATTACCTCTCTTGATAAAAACCATTGGCTTCGAAGCAGCGTTTTCGGCGAGATAAGCTCTCTTGCGTCGAAGCTCAAAAAGGTTAATGAGATTGATGAATTCAGCAAAAAAATTGCCCAATGCGAATATGTCAACAATTCACATCTTGAAAAAGTTGACCTTGCATCGGGCGGAGCAAAAATTTCGGTTTCTCTTCAGCCCAAGCTTTTCTTTAAAATCCTTAATGAAGAAACGGGAATTGAGGTTGAAAATGAACTTGAACTCATGAAAAAAATGAAGGAACTTTCCGCGGCAAGCAGCGGATACAAACGCATTCAGAATGCACTTGATGAGGTTGAAGCAACGGGTTACGGAATTGTGCTTCCCGATATAAGCGACCTCACACTTGAAGAGCCCGAAATTATGAAGCAGGGCGGCAGATATGGTGTAAGGCTTCGCGCAAGCGCTCCCTCACTTCACATTATGAGGGCAGATATTCAGACCGAGGTTGCCCCGATAGTCGGCTCCGAATCGCAATCGGAAGAGCTGATAAAATATCTGCTCAAAGAATTTGAAGAAAATCCTTCAATGATTTGGGAATCCAACATTTTCGGCACTTCGCTTCATTCGCTTGTTAACGAGGGACTGCACAACAAACTTTTCCGAATGCCGGGCGATGCCAGAATGAAGCTTCAGGAAACCCTTGAAAGAATTATAAACGAGGGCTGCAGCGGATTGATTTGCATTATATTATAGAAAAAAGAGGCTGTAAAAACAGCCTCTTTTTTATATTTTCTTTATATTCACATTTAAAACTCCGTTAATCAGAGCTGCTTCAACAAAATACGAATCCTCTGTGCTTGCGGTGTAATAACCCTCTGCTGAAACCGCATTTTTGCTGAATCCCGCATCTTCAAGAGCGGTAACATATTTTTGAAATTCTCTGTCACTGCATTCAACTGAGAAAGAATAGCTCAGACTCTCTTTGTAGGTATCTTTTACTTCTTTTTTAAACTTAAACTCGGGGAGCCTGTCCTTAAAATGATTATAAATCAGAGTTACCTGCTCTGTGGTTGTAACAACGGCGTCGCTTTCTTTTTCATCAATATTATCATTTTTAATATTGCACCCTGCAACACTCAATGAAATAACCAACACAAAAAGCACTGCAAATATTTTTTTCATATAAACACCCTCACTCAATAAAGGATTTCTTTAAAACGCTCTGCAAACTGTTTGCTGTCTACCCTGTCAAGATTGTGACCGTCTGTGCCTATGTTGAACACAACGCCAACCTCTTTGCCGATTTGAAAATATCTGTGAAAGAATTCGGGGTCACCAAGAACAGCGGGCACATTAAGCTCCCAGGCAATTTCGTGTTTATTCGCTTTTTCCATAATATCGCCGATTTCGTTATCGGTGAAAGCGCGGGTAACATCGTGAGCATCATCAAAAGCGTGAATATATCCCGCCATAAAAGGGTGAGCAAAGCAGTCTGCTCTTCCGCTTTCGATAACGCTGTCCATAATAGCAAGCATATGCTCGGCATATGCTCTCGGAGTTATAATTTCAGGATGCTCCCAATAACGCTGATGATAATGGTTTGTGGTGTAAAGTCTGTAATCAAGCGAATTATCGCAAGTTATATCATCGGCAAATTTGCCTACACCGTAAGCCGAAAGCTCTGCACCGACAAGCACTTTAACCGAAGTTTCGATGCCTTCGAGTTCTCTTAAGATTTCATATCTCTGCTGAGCAACCGCATTCTTTTTCTGGGGATAATTATGGTCTGTAAGTGCAATCAGTTCAAGACCGCATTCCTCTGCCTTTTTAACAATATCGGCCGCAATCATTTCAGGCTTTGCACAACCTGAAAAGCGGGTATGCAGATGAAGATTATGCTTTACAAGCTCATCAATATCATAGGTTTTTTCATGAAAAAACATTTTATAGCTCCAATCCGAATAAAATATTCGCGTTTTTCCTTGTTAAATCAAGAATTTTTTCAGCCGTTGTGTTTCTGACCTCGGCAAGCTTTTCCGCAGTATAGGGAATGAATGACGAATCGCATCGTTTTCCTCTGAACGGAACGGGTGTCATATAAGGGCAGTCTGTTTCAACAAGCAGTCTGTCATCGGGCACCATTTCCGCAACTTCAAGCGGTTTTCTTGCATTTTTGAATGTTACGGCACCGCCGAGACCTATATACATTCCGAGTTTCAGCACCTCTTTTGCCATTTCGGCAGAGCCTGAAAAACAATGCACAACACCCTTGGGTTTATAGCGTTTGAGAAGTGTCATTGTGTCTTCGTGAGCCTCTCTGTCGTGCACTATAACGGGCAAATCAAGCTCTTTTGCAAGCACAAGCTGCTGCTCAAAAACCTTTTGCTGAATTTCACGGGGCGAAAAATCATAGTGATAATCAAGACCGATTTCACCCACCGCCACGCACTTTTTTTCCATACAAAGCTTTTTCAGAACGGATAAATAACCCTGCTTGCATCCCTCTGCTTCGTGAGGGTGAATGCCGCAAGCGGCATAAACAAAGCCGAATTCATCGGAAAGTTCAAGACTCACAAGAGACGATGCAATATCCGTTCCGCAGTTTATAATGCCGCAAACGCCCTGTTGCTGCAGGGCGTTCAAAAGCTCTTTTCGGTCAGCATCAAAAGCTTCGCTGTCGTAATGTGCGTGACTGTCAAAGATATTATTATTCATTATCTTACCTTGCTTCCTGCGGGAACTCCGTCAACAAAAATAACCTTGACATCATCCTCACCTGCATCAGCCGCAATAATCATACCGCAGCTTTCAACACCGCAGAGAACAGCGGGTTTGAGGTTTGAAACAAGAATTATACTCTTGCCGATAAGGTCTTCGGGCTTGTACCATTTTGCAATACCCGAAGCAACGGTTCTGGGATCGCCCGTGCCATCATCAAGAGTAAGTTTGAGAAGCTTCTTTGCCTTCTTTACGGGCTCGCATTCAACAATTTTTGCAACTCTTAAATCAACTTTTGCAAAATCGTCAATTCCGATTTTTGCAACGCCCTGGATTTCTTCCTTAAGAGGATTAACGGGGTTTGCAGCAGCCTGAGCTGCTTCAAGCTCTGCAAGCTCTTTTTCAAGGTCAATTCTGGGGAAGATGATGCCGCCCTTATGAACGGTATATGTTTCTTCCTTGCCGAAAACGCCGCACTCTTCCCATTCAAAATCTGCTTTTACACCAAGCTGATTGCGGATTTCCGCAGCGGTTGCGGGCATAAAGGGAGCAATGAGAACAGAGATAATTCTGATGCTCTCACAAAGGTTATACATAACTTCTGCAAGTCTTGCCTTTTTGCTCTCATCCTTTGCAAGAGTCCAGGGAGCGGTTTCATCAATATATTTGTTTGTTCTTGAAACAAACTTCCAGATATCGCTGAGCGCGATTGAGAAATTAAGCTTATCAAGTGAGCTTTCTGCATCTGCCTTTGTCTGTGCCGCAAGAGCCTTAAGGTCTGCATCGAATTCGCCTGCTTCTTTTTCTGCGGGAATTGTGCCGCCGAAATATTTTTCAACCATTGCAACGGTTCTTGAAACAAGGTTTCCGAGGTCATTTGCAAGGTCGGAATTAATGCGGTTAATTAGATTTTCATTTGAGAAAATACCGTCTGAACCGAAAGCGATTTCGCGAAGAAGATAATAGCGGAGTGCGTCAACGCCGTATCTTTCTGCAAGAATAACGGGGTCAACAACATTACCCTTTGATTTGCTCATCTTTCCGCCTTCAAGAAGCACCCAGCCGTGGCCGTAAACCTTTTCGGGAAGGGGCTCATCAAGCGACATAAGGAAAGCGGGCCAATAAATTGTGTGGAAACGGATAATATCCTTACCGATAAGGTGAACATCGGCGGGCCAGAATTTCTTATAAAGGCTGTCATCCTCTGAACCAAATCCGAGAGCGGTTATATAGTTGGTGAGAGCATCAAGCCAAACATAGATAACGTGATCCTCGTTAACGGGAACGGGAATACCCCATTTGAATGATGAACGGGATACGCAAAGATCCTGAAGACCGGGCTTGATGAAATTATTCACCATCTCATTCTGACGGCTCTGAGGCTCGATAAATCCGGGATGGTCCTCATAGTATTTAAGAAGCTTATCGGCATATGCTGAAAGCTTGAAGAAATATGCTTCTTCACGTGCCTTTGTTACAGGTCTGCCGCAATCGGGGCACTTGCCGTCAACAGCCTGAGTCTCTGTCCAGAATGATTCGCAGGGCTTGCAGTAAAGACCTTCGTAATGACCCTTATAGATATCGCCCTTGTCGTACATCTTCTTGAATATCTTCTGAACAGCCTTTTCGTGATATTCATCTGTTGTTCTGATGAACTTATCATTGCTGATATTCATAAGCTTCCAGAGGTCTTTGATACCTGCAACGATTTTATCAACATACTCCTTGGGTGTTACGCCTGCTTCCTTTGCTTTATCCTCTATTTTCTGACCGTGTTCGTCGGTACCGGTAAGGAAGAAGGTGTCAAAGCCCTGAAATCTCTTATAACGAGCCATTGTATCAGCCGCTACGGTTGAATAAGTATGGCCGATATGAAGCTTATCCGAGGGATAATAAATCGGCGTTGTTATATAATAAGTTTTTTTATCCATTATTTTGAACCTCCTGAATGATTATTTGAGAAGTGCTGCTGCCGCCTCATCAAGGAAGATTACAACATCATCGTGCTGCTGAAGAATTGAAGCGGGAAGCTGAGGAGTTACGGGACCTTCAATCATTCCCTTAACTGCTTCTGCCTTTGATGCACCTGTTGCGATAAGAACGATTTTCTTTGCCTTCATAATTGAACCGATGCCCATTGTCATTGCATAGCGGGGCATGGGAATATCGTCAAAATAAATTGAGTTTGCATCGATTGTGCTCTGTGTGAGAGCGATTTTGAAGCTTTCGCCTGTAAATTCATCAGCAGGCTCATTGAAAGCGATATGGCCGTTTCTGCCGATACCGAGAAGCTGAACATCAATTCCGCCCTTTGAAGCAATTGCAGCTGCGTATCTTGCGCTTTCTGCTTCGGGGTCGTCTGTGTTGCCGTCAAGGAAATTAACATTTTCGGGATTGATATCTGTTTTTGAGAAAAGATTCTCAAACATAAATGAATAATAGCTGTTTTTATGCTCTTTGGGAAGGTCGCAGTATTCATCAAGATTGAATGTTGTTACATCCTTGAAAGAAACATTGCCTGCCTCATATTCGCCAATCATATAGTTATAAGTGGGAACGGGAGTTGCGCCCGTTGCAAGACCGAGAACGCAATTGTTCTTTGCATTTACGGTGTCACAGAAAAGCTTGCCTGCTGCCTGTGCGATTTCCTGTTCATTCTTAAAAATTCTGATTTCCATTTTAAAACTCTCCTTTTATAATCAATCAATAACAATTTCTCTGTGTGATTCGGATGAATCGTAAATAGCCTGCAGGATTTTTGAGGTCTGCACGGCATAATCGATATACTGCTGATTCTTATCGCCCGTTTTTATGCATCTGATGAAATCATCGATTTCATTCTGATACATATCTCTTGTTTCGGTTGAAACCTGAGTTTCGGTAAGCATACCGTTCTTAACTGACCAGATTTTGAAATCCGAGCAATACTGCAATCTGATACCTGCTTTGTCACCCATGAAATCAATAAACATTTCTCTGTTGCCGATATTCTGTGCCCATGCACCGTTGAAGCTTACAACGGGACCCTCTGTTCGAACAACGCCTACAACCGAATCGTCAACATCATATGTGCCGTTCATATCTGCTGTTTCTTTTGCCCACATACTTGTGTATGTATAGTTGGGAATATCTTTGCCGAGCTTGCAGAAAGCTTCACCCGATGCTGTAAGAGGTTTGGGGTCCATACAGCAATAAAGAATAAGGTCGATAAAATGAACGCCCCAGTCGATAAGCGAGCCGCCGCCCGATTTTGCCTTGGTTGTGAAATCTCCGCCGATGCCGGGGATTGAACGGTGAGAACGGAAAGAGGCATAAACATGGTAAACTTCGCCAAGCTCACCGCTTTCGATAAGCTCTCTGATTTTCATAACATAAGTATTGAATCTGTTGCAAACGCCGATATTGAGAATCTTGCCGGTTTCGTGAGCAACCTTCTGCATTTCAAGAGCTTCGGAAAGAATTCTTGCGGCAGGCTTTTCGCAAAGCACGTGTTTGCCCGCTCTCATAAAGTCTATTGAAATGATTGAGTGAAAATCGTTATGGGTGCAAACCGAAACTGCATCAAGCTCGGGGTCATTGAGAAAATCGTGATAATCAACAACAGCCTGACCGCAACCGTATTTTTCAACACAAGCCTGCGCCTTTTCGGGAATAAGGTCGCAGAAATATTTGATTTCAACCTCGGGATTATTGAGGTATGAAGGAATATGCGATGCATTCGCTATGGTTCCGCAACCGATAACTGCTACTTTGATTTTAGACATAATTACGCCTCCGTAATATCATATTTAATCTATTATATAATATACCACAAAAAATAAAATGTAAAGTTATTTTGAAAAAAACTTGATAATTAAAACATTGTTTGATATTATTATGTCAAACAATATTTCCATTAAGGAGTGTTTATTATGGGCAGATTTCCTATAGGCGTAATTATTAACAGTTTCCGTACCGATATCCCCACAGCAGTTAAAAAGGCTGCAGCGGTTGGTGCTCAGGGTATTCAGGTTTATGCAACATGGGGCGAAATGGCTCCCGAAAATATGAATGCCGCTAAAATTTCAGAATTCAAAAAGCTTGTTGCAGACAACGGTCTTGTTATTTCCGCTCTTTGTGGCGACCTTGGCGGCGGCGGATTCAGCTTTGCAGAAAACAATCCCGCAAAGGTTGAAAAATCAAAGAGAATAATTGACCTTGCAAAAAAGCTCGGTACCGATGGTGTTACAACACACATAGGTGTTGTTCCCGAGGATAAGGAGCATCCCCGCTTCAGAATTATGCAGGATGCCTGCGGTGAGCTTGCACGCTATGCAGACTCAATTGAGGCTCATTTTGCTGTTGAAACAGGTCCCGAAACCTCTCTTGTTCTCAAGAATTTCCTTGATACCCTCGGCTCAACGGGCGTAGGCGTTAACCTTGACCCCGCAAACCTTGTTATGGTAACGGGTGATGACCCTGCAGGTGCTGTTTATAATCTTAAGGATTATATCGTTCACACTCATGCAAAGGACGGCGTAATGCAC
>JAZOVH010000049.1:0-9383 GCA_045658585.1 Acutalibacteraceae bacterium
ACTTTTAATCAAGGTGTCCGGAGTTCGAATCTCCGATGGATCACCAAGACCGCTTCGAGGCAATAGCTTCGGAGCGGGTTTCTTTTTTACGTATAGCTATGTTTTATAAAATAAAAAAGGTCGGTTTTTACCGACCCCAACATTTTAATAATAACAAATATATTTTTCAATGTCAATACATATTGTATGATTTGTGAGCATAATAACCAATATTCTGTGTTTTACACAACTAAAAAGCGGTAACTTTGTACAAAATACCATCTTGAAAAGTTGTAAAATCCATGCTATATTATAGTCAAGGAAAGGGTGATACCGATGAACAGGTAAAAAACCTGAAGACCGATAAAGCATAAATAAAAACAAACAATATGCCTAAAGTCTTTATCCACAGCTTTAAAGAAAACATTCACAGAAGTTTAAAATCAAAAATATAAACTTAAACCGAAATGAATGCAAGTAAATAAAGCTGGACTAAACAAAGAAAGAGAGGTTACCCAAAGATGTTAGATACTAAGAATTCACAGAAATAACCCTTAACCGTTTGTGTAAAGAAACATCGGTTAAGGGTTATTTCTTTTTTATAATGTTTTTACACCCTATGGGGTGTTTTTTTATTTTAAAATGAATTTTTAATGTAAAGGAGGGAATAATTAAAACGGAGGGATAAATATGATAGAAAAAGATACAATCAGGCTTCTTCGTGAATGCGATGCGGGAGTGAAAATGGGAATTTCGTCAATTGAAGATGTTCTTAAATATACTGATGACGATTCACTTAAGCAGTATCTGAGCGAATGCAAAAAAGACCATAAACAGCTTGAAAAAGAAATCAGAGGCGAGCTTGACCGCTTCGGTGATGACGGTAAAAGTCCTAACCCCATTGCAAAGGGAATGTCATGGCTTAAAACAAATGCAGAGCTTGCTTTTAATGAATCTGATGAAACAGTTGCTTCGCTGATAACCGACGGCTGTAATATGGGAGTTAAGTCTCTCAATAAATATCTTAACCAGTATGAAGCGGCTGATGAAAAATCAAAGGATATCGCCAAAAAGCTTATCAATCTTGAAGAAAGACTTGCGGTTGATATAAGGCAGTATCTTTAAAGAAAAGGCTTACACAGAATGTACTGTGTAAGCCTTTTTTATTACTGCTTGGGCATGCCTTCCTTGTCATACATACAAGCGGCTTCAATCATAATTTCGATACCCGCCTGAATTGCATCTTCACGAAGGTTTTCAACATTATCAAGTCTGGTGTGATAATATCTGGGGGGAGTGGGGTCCATAGCGGCAAAGCCCGTTGCGGGAATACCTTTCTGAGTGAATGCGGCAGCATCCGAACCGCCTATGTAAATTGATTCAAAGTGAAGATCGAATCCGCAGTTTGAGCCCGCATTCTTCATAAGATGTTTTGCACCCCAATGATGTTTAACAGTACCGCTGAGGTCGCGGTCATAAACAGCCATTGTTTCAAGGTCACGGAAAGTATCGCAAGCAACAACGCAGGTCTCAATCTCTTTAAGCTCCTTTTCGTGAGCCTTGACATATGCCTTTGCGCCGCGAAGACCTGCTTCCTCCGAACCTGAACAGATAACAACAAGCTCGGTGTTTTCAAATCTTGTGTCGGTTTCCTGCATTGCTTTTGCAACGCTCATTGCAACAAAACAGCCCGAAAGGTTATCTGATGCACCGGGCACGCTCTTTGTATAGCTCTGGAAGAAAAGGAATGCAAGCTGGAACGGGATAAATATGCAGCCGATAACAAAGCCGAGAATCATAAGCCAACGGGTGTTTTCTGCTGAAAGAGCACCGTTTGTGCCTGCAACAACAAGGCTGATTATTGCTATGATAAGGTCTGCAACAAGACCAACAACAGCGGGGATAAGAACACATTTCATACCTACGCCGCCGAGAAGATAGTTGAGAGTCCATTCATACTGGCTGTCGGAATGTCCGATAACAATAAATCTTTTCTTTGTTTCGCCCTTGGCTTCTCTTCTGGCAATAACATTGTGGCTGGGGTGTCCTATGAAAAGAGGGTCAATAAATTGCTTATACATAAGGAACTCAAGAAGAAGAGGGATAAAGCCGAGAATAACAAGAATAAGTGCGATAACTGGATTAACAAATGCATTAACAAAAACGCTTGCAATAGCGCAAGCAACAGTAAAGGGGATAAATCCCATAAAAGCCTGGCGATGAACCGTAAATTCTTCAATATTAACTTCATCACAAGATTTCTGAAGCTCTTTTGCCATAAGCTGCTGTGCTTTAAATTCTTCGGGTGAGCCGGGACGGCGGGGACCGATTTCATTGCAGATTCTTGTAATGCCCTTCATTGCAAACCGTGAAAGTTTTTTAATGTCAAATTTTTCGCTGTATTCGAGTGCAATCTTCATTGGGAATTCCTCCTGTTGCTAATGCTGATATAGAAATAAAGATAACATAAAAAAACAAGAAAATCAATAAATTTTTATATAAGTATTACAAAAAATATAAAAAAACAGCTCCTTTGCGGAGCTGAAATTTATAAACTGTAAACACCCGATGCCATAACGGCATATTCGGTGCTTTTTACCCTGAAATATTTTGTTACAGGCTCATTAAAAACATAGTAATCCGAAACATTATAGTTATCAAGACCTATGGTGCGGATTTTATAGGAATAAGCATTGCAGATAAAAAGCTTGTTATCATAAACCGAAATGTCTGTGGGATGACAGAAAGTTTTATCTTTTGTGCTTCCTATTCTGAATTCAATTCTGCTGTGTTTAATTGAATAACTGATTATTGCATTTGAATCGGGAACCGTGAACCATAAATCCATTCCGTTAACTGCGGGCGAGCAAGCAGCGTTATCAAGATACTCAACCTTATGCTCCGAAATTATTTCGCCGTTGCTGCCTATAATTTTCAATGTGCCGTCGGAATATGACGCAGCCTTGGTATTTGCGGTGATGTTAACAACATTGCAGGTAACAAAATCACCCAATGCTTTTGCAATTTCGGGAGCACGCTCGCCGAATTTATATTTTATGTATGTTAAAACGGGAATTCTTTCAAAAATATCGATTTCCTGATTATAGCAATAAAAACTCACCGCCTCGTTACCGTCGGGCAGTGTTTCTTTACATGAATATATAAAACCCCATTCAATGGGAAAAATATCAAGCAAATCTGCATTAAAAAGCTTTTGCAACTCTGGGTTCCTCCGGAAAAAAGCCCCGCCAAGCCGAATGAGGCCGATTGTAACCTGCTCTTTTAGCAGGTGGGTGCCTCCCGATGTTTTCACGCTCCCTTCGTCCGCCAAAAAGGCGGGAGGTCTGCAATCCGCCACCGGAGAACGGCTCCCTATAATTACGTGTTGGGTTACATATAGACCGCATTTTATCGCACAAGGCAGGGTGTGTAATTAATTATTCCTCGTCAAAATCAAACATTTCAGCAAGTCTTTCTTCAAAAGCCTGACCAACCTCGTTGAATTCTTCATCATCCTCGATGGGGCAAAGATAGGTTTCGCCCTTTTCTTCTTCAACCTTGAGAATGATAAGCTCGCCGTCTTCTTCCGTTATCTGGTCGGGAGTTTCGGGCAGGGGAAGCAGAGCAACATATTTGCCCTTATCGGTTTCAATTCTGTCAAGCTCTTCAAAAACATGTTCTTTACCTTCTTCGTCAATTATGCTGACAATATCGGGTGTATATTCTTCACTCATTTTATTATTCCTTTCATTTAAAAAATTCTGATTTCTATTATATTTTAACCTCAAGTTTGCGGATAGTCAATAGAAAATAATGATAAGTGCAAAATATATAAAAAATATCAACATAATCAGAAAAAACTGTTGACAAACTACAAATCATATGTTATATTAAAATCGAGGAAAGGAACTGAGGCTAAATAAAATATAAAAAATTAATCAGCCTCAAGTTTTAAAACTCTTGACCATAGATTTGGAGGCAAAGGTCAAATAAGTGTCAGTGAAAAATAAAGAAAGGCGGCGATACCCGATGTACTCATCAGAGCATCAGCTTGCAGCCGCTGAAACCGAAAACATATAATAAACGGATTTAACGGTAAAATTTCAGGTGTAAAGAAATCTGCAAAGAACCGATTAAACCGTTAATAAAACAGATTTGCTGTTAATAGTTTCGGTTAAGCGGTTGCAGGCAGAAAATTACAATTTAATAATACATAATATTTTAGCCCGAGCAAAAAGCACGTTCTTTTTGTTGTGCCAACATAAAAATCACCCCGCTTCAGATGAAGCGGGGGACTTGAAATTATGACTTATTTAATTTCGTCTGCGATTTCTTTCATACCCTTCATAATTGTTGAGCCTGCATATTTGCCGAGAGAAATCATTTCCTGATAGTGGTCGCCGAGAAGTGACATTGAGTAGTCGTTACCGGGAACAACATAACCGATAGCATCGTTGAAAAGACCGAAGCAGATTGGGTCTTCACCGAAGAGCTCATATACTGATTCGCATTCAAAGTCTTTGCCTGTGAATGAACCTTCAGCAGTAAGTGAATCACCGCCGCAGATAAGGTCCTGAACGATTTCGCCGGGCATAAGAGCAACCTTAACGCCGCCGATTTCCATATAGCCGATTTCTGCGAAGATATAGTATTTTAAGCCTTCCTTGCAAACTGTGTAGTTAACAAGGTTGAGCTTGCCTACAAGCTGAATAAGGGGATTTGTAACCTTAATCTTAACTTCTTTAATGATGATGTTGAGGTTGGGTTCAAGAACTCTTTCTGTTGTGGGCTCCCAATCTTTATACCAAAGAGTGTAGTGTTCGCCGCCCTCTTCCATTTCTTTGGCTTCCTTAGCTTTTTCAGCTTCAGTCATGTTTGCTTTAATTGTGTCAACATCGTTTGTGAGGTTGAGCGCCATATTAGCAATTTCCTGACCGTAACGGAGAGTTTCTTCGTATCTGCGTTTTGTTTCAACGCCGTCGCCTGCGGGGCCTCTGCCTTCATAGATGCCTGCGATTGCGCCGTTGAAGAACATAAAGTTATAACCTTTTCCTTCAATTCTTTCGCCAAGATAATATACATAGTCACCTGAAAGGTCTCTGCCGTTGTCTTCTTCGTTAACGGGAAGACCTGCAACGTCGGGGTGAGCAGCAATATTAACGATCATTGTGGGTTTGATATTTTTGTCATCGGGAGTGAAAACAAATCTTGCAAGTTCATCGATGAGAGATGTTGACTGATGTCTGTTCTTGTTATTGAAGTATGAATTCTCTTCATCGCCGATTTCCTTAACTGCATATGTAAGGGTACCGGGAGTCATGCTTTCAACAGCTTCCTTCATTGCGTTTGCAACGGTTTTGTATGCAAACTCCATAAACTCAGCATTTGCGCCTCTTTCCTTTTCAGCAAAGGGAACATATGAAAGAGCAAGGTTTTTGAAGAGCTTGGGGAAAAGGTTGGTCCAGAGACCCTGGGTGTCGATACAGCTGTGAGTATGTGTTGATGAAACGTTGATGCTGTTGAATTTAACGTTGGGCATAAGTTCAACAAGAGCAGCGCGGATTTCTTTAATGTCACCGTTTGAAAAACCGATGCAGTCGATGTTTGCAAAAACTGCAATGCCTCTGTCTGAACCGTCTTCAAGAGCGATAACTCTTACCTGCATATCATCAATGATTTCTTCGATTTCGTTAACCATACCGTTGTTGGGATCGATGAAACCGCCAAGATAGTAGCCTGATTTTTCGCCTTTTTCAACAGCTTCTCTGAGCTCGTCGGGGATAAGAGAAGCCTTTGCGTGACCGAGGCTCCACTGAGCATCAGCTTTTGCTTCTTCTTCCCAGGTTTCTGTGCCTTCATAGAAGTTTTCAACGACTCTGTCTTTAACTTTAACAAAATCTTTGCTGTCGGGAACAATTGCGTTAATTGCACCAACAAGCGATGTGAAGATAGCTTCAACAATACCGAGACCTGCATTTTCAAGTGTTTTGCCGATGTTTGCGGCAGCAGCTGTTCCTACTGCAGAAGCACCGCCAACGAGAAGTGAAAACACAAGAAGTATGCTTACGAGTTTTGAGCCAAATTTTTTCATGTTAGATTTCTCCTTGTTTTTTGCCACCGATAAGGTGACTTGATTAACTTATATTATCACTTTTTTCAATAAGTGTAAAGACTTTTTTATAGGTATTGACAAAAAAATATTCGCTTAAAATTTTTTAGGGTATATTTTTAACAAAAATACATTTGAGTGTTGAAAAAATAGAAAATCAAGAGTATAATAAATAAAATTATACCCGAAAGGCTGATGAAGGTGAGCAGGCAGAAGCGTGTTGCTGCAATACATGATATATCCGGCATAGGCAAATGCTCCCTTACTGCTGCAATCCCCGTTATCTCGGCGGCGGGTATAGAAGCGGCTGTTATGCCGACTGCGGTGCTTTCAACCCACACGGGCGATATGAAAGGATTTACCTACAGGGATTTAACAGAGGACCTTGTTCCTTTCTATAATCATTGGAAATCTCTCGGTGTTGAGTTTGACGGTATTTACAGCGGATTTTTAGGCTCGGTAAAGCAGGTTGACATCGTATGCGATTTTATTGATAAATTCAAAAATACCGAAACGGTAATCCTTGTTGACCCTGCAATGGCAGACAGCGGTCTTATGTATACAACTTTTAATAAAGAGTTTGCAAAGGAAATGAAAAAGCTTTGCAAAAAGGCTGATATAATTGTTCCGAATATTACAGAAGCCGTTTTTCTGCTCGGAGAGGAATATATTGAGCCGCCGTACAGCGTTGAATATATAAATAGTTTGCTTTTAAAGCTTTCGGCACTTGGCCCGTCGATGGTTGTTTTAACAGGTGTTCACACCGAAGAAAACAAAATAAGCTGCTTTGCTTATGATAAAAGCAAAGAAGAATTTTTCAGATGTGATTCCGAAAGATACAGCGGAACATATTACGGCACGGGCGATATTTTTGCTTCGGCATTGCTCGGAGCTTATCTGAACGGAAAAGATATTTTCAAAAGCACGGAAATTGCCCTTGATTTTACTTGCGGAGCGGTAAGACGCACCTTTGAAGCAGGCACCGATACAAGGCTCGGAGTTAATTTTGAGCAGGGTATTTCCGATTATATTAAAAATCTGGAGGGATAAACCGTGAGTTATGCAGATAAGGTTTTTATTGAAACCTGCAAGGATATTCTTGAAAACGGCGTTTGGGATACGGATTTGGATGTACGCCCCAGATGGGAAGACGGTACTCCCGCCCACACAATAAAAAAATTCGGTGTTGTTAACCGTTATGATTTAAGCAAGGAATTTCCGATGCTCACTTTAAGAAAAACATTTCTTAAGAGTGCGGTTGATGAAATGCTCTGGATATGGCAGAAAAAATCAAACAATATAAATGATCTGGGCAGCCACGTCTGGGATTCCTGGGCAGATGAAAACGGCACCATAGGCAAGGCATACGGCTATCAGCTCGGTGTTAAGCATCATTATAAAGAAGGGGATATGGACCAGGTTGACAGAGTTCTCTATGACCTCAAGCATAATCCTCAGAGCAGAAGAATTTTAACAAATATATATGTTCATCAGGATTTGAGTGAAATGGCTCTTTACCCCTGCGCATACAGTATGACCTTCAACGTTGCGGGAAATAAGCTTAATGCAATTCTCAACCAGCGTTCGCAGGATATGCTTGCGGCAAACATCTGGAATGTTGCGCAGTATGCAGCATTAACCTGTATGCTCGCTCAGGTAAGCGGATTTGAGCCCGGTGAATTTGTTCACGTTATTGCCGATGCTCATATTTATGACCGTCACGTTCCCATTGTTAAGGAGCTTATTGAAAAAACTCCTTTTGATGCTCCGACGGTAACTCTTGATAAGAGTATAGATGATTTTTATAAATTTACTAAAGACAGCTTTACGGTTGAAAATTATAAATTCCACGAATTTACCGCTAAAATTCCCGTTGCTGTATAAAGGACAGATATGAAAGCAATAGTTAATGTTGATAAGAATTGGGGAATAGGAATTGGCAACAGCCTTTTAAACCACCTTTCTCCCGATATGAAATTTTTTAAAGAAAAAACAACGGGCAATGTTGTTGTTATGGGAAAATCAACCTTTCTTTCTTTTCCCGGTCCGAAAGCTTTGCCCAACAGAGTGAACATTGTTTTAACAACGGATAAAAGCTGGAGCGCACCCGATGTTATAGTTTGCCACTCGCTTGAAGAACTTTTTGTTCAGCTTGAAAGATACGATACAAACACCGTTTATGTTATCGGCGGAGAATCTGTTTATAAGCAGCTTTTGCCTTACTGTAATACAGCTTATGTAACAAAGGTTGAAACTTCAAAAACTGCCGATAAGTTTTTCCCCAATCTTGATGAAACCGAAGGATGGGTTCTTTCGCAGGACGGAGAAATGCTTGAGCATAACGGAGTGAATTTTAAATTTACCACATACTTTTTGAACCAGTAATCTCATATGTCTGAAATACAATATCTTACGCACATTCGAGCATTTTTCTCTTTGCCATACGGCAGTATGCCTGCATCGAAGAAATGCCCGACTGCACGCAACCTATTGCATTTCAGATGCGAAGCAGTTTTGAAAGAGAAGATTTTCGTCACAGCAAGGCGAAAATCTGCAGGAATACGAGGCTATTTCAAAGATTTTTAACGAAGCTGTGGCGGAAATATACCTTTCAAAACCATATTAATTACTGTTTCAAAAAGTATAAAAATGAGGCGAAAATTATGGGAAATATATGGCATAATATTAATCCCAAAAGGATAAATCCCGAGGATTTTATTGCGGTTATTGAAATTTCCAAAGGCAGCAAAAGAAAATACGAGCTTGATAAAGAAACAGGCTTTATGATGCTTGACAGAATTCTTTACACCTCAACCCATTACCCTGCAAACTACGGCTTTATTCCCCGCACTTACGGCGACGATGAAGATCCGCTTGATGTTGTGGTGTTATGCAGCGAAGAAATTGACCCGATGACCCTGGTTCGTTGTTATCCTATTGGTGTAATAACTATGAAAGACAGCGGAAAATTTGATGAAAAAATCATTTCTATTCCGTTCAACGATCCCACTTATAACCACTACAAGGATATTTCAGAGCTTCCCCCTCATATCTTTGATGAGATGAAGCATTTCTTCTCGGTTTATAAATCTCTTGAAGAAAAAGAAACTGTTGTTGACGAGGTTCAGAACAGAGAAAAAGCAATTGAAATCATAAAAAGCTGCATTGATAACTATGTTGTCAATTTCTGCAGATAATTAAAATTTAATTTATTAACAATTCTGCCGTTTCCGGCGGTGAATATTATTAAAAAGGAGAGAAAACAAAATGGCTATTTATTGTCAGGAGCCCTCAA
>JAZOVH010000050.1:0-45600 GCA_045658585.1 Acutalibacteraceae bacterium
ACCTTTGCCGCATTCTTCTTTGCAAGTGAACGGAGAGTGTTTTCTCTCTTTTCACGGTAATTTCCAACATTGATTGAAACTCTTCTGAAATCATCGGAGCCTCTGTTGATAACGAGTCTTGTGAGGTACTGAATGGCATCAAGGGTTTCGCCTCTTCTGCCGATAACCGAACCGTAATCGTCGCCGCATTCGATTGAAATGCGAACTTCCTCTTCGTCTGATTCAATGCTTATTTCAGCATCTTCAACGCCGAGATTTTTGATAATTGCAAGAACATAATCCTTGGCTTTTGCCATGGGATCTTCTTCATATTCATAATAAGCTCTCATCTTTGCGGGTGAGCCGCCGAAGAGACCGAGAAACTTTGCCTGGGGTCTTTCAAGAACATCATATTTTACATCTGCATCTTCAGGAGCTCCGAGAGCTTTGAGAGCAGCATCTTTTGCTTCTTCAAGAGTTGCGCCTGTGCCGATAGCCTCTTTAATCAAAAATTTCACCACCTGAAATATTTTCAGGGCTTATTTGCCCGATTATTTTTCGTTTTTCTTTGCCGCTATAAGCTTGATATTTTCTTCTTTTGAGCGGCGCTCAACCGTTTCGTCAACCATAACTTTTGCAAGCATCTTTTTGGGGCTGTAGAAATATCCGATAATAACGGTTGAAATAAATCCGAATACGCTGGATGCAATCCAGTAAACACCGATACCGATGGGATAGTTGATAACAAAGAAAAGTGACATAAGCGGCATACCGAATGTCATACATCCCATGGTAGGATTCTTTGCCATAGCAGGGTTTGTCTGCTTTTGCTTCATCTGAGTATAAAGGCCTGTTGCCATAGAGGAAAGGAAGGAGAAAACGGGAACAAGCCAGCTGATATGAGGAGTTTTGTGGTTGCCGGGAATTTCGCCCAAAGAAAGTCCGAACATTTCAAAGTCAACATCTGAAATAGCAGCAATTGTTGATTCCTTAACGCCTTCAAGGCTTACTGCGCCTGCGGCTGCGAGCTCTTTAATCTGCTCAATATAGCCCATAATATAGAGCTCCTGCTGGAATTCGGAAATCTTGCTTGCATCAATACCCTGAACGGATTTTAAAGCTGCTGCAAGAATTGCAGTTTCTGCCTCAGGGATTCTGAGGAAGTTGCTCAGCGGATAATAAATTGCACCGATAAGACCGAAAAGAAGAACAAACTGGAAAATCATGGGAGCACAGCCTGCGCCCATGGGATTATAGCCCTCACGCTGATAGAGAGCTGTTGTTTCTTCCTGAATTTTCTGCTGGTTGCCTGCATATTTAGTCTGAATCTTGCGGATTTTAGCCTGAATACGCTGGGTTTTTGCCATACCCTTCTGCTGATTGATTGATGAGGGAACCATCAGAAGTCTTGCAACAAGAGTAAGCAAAACAATGGAAAGAGCATAGCTTCCCACGCCGATACTTTTATAAATCAAGTCCAGCAAAAATCCGAAAGGTACACCGAGAACTTCATATAAACCGGTCATTTCTTATCCTCCGAGTGTGAGTGTTTCTTTGGGGGCACGGGGTCATATCCGCCCGGAAATAAAATATTGCACCTCATTAACCTTAAAATGGCCAATAAAGTGCCGCGGAGCACACCGTGAACTTGTATTGCCTCAACGGCATAATGTGAGCAGGTTGGATAATACCTGCAAACGGGCGGGAACAAAGGCGAAATGCGTTTTTGATAAAAACGTATGCCTGCGAGCAAAAATCTCTTAATCATTAGTTACAGCTCCCGTCCTGCGCCGTGATAACTCCGAGCTCTTTCAAATGCATCTGCATTATCTGAGCAATATCACAGCTTTTGAGCTTTTTGGTTCTGAACCTTGCAACAAAAACAATATCCCAGTTTCCGGAACAGTCCTTATAGAGTGAGGAGAATGCCGCCCTTATTACACGGCGGCATCTGTTTCTCTCTACTGCACTGCCCAGCTTTTTGGCTGTAGTAATTCCCACACGGCAGCCCTGACCTCTGTTTTTAACAGCATAGGTAACCAGACCGGGGGCAGTTTTAACCTTTCCCCTGCCGTATGCTCTGTGGAATTCTGTGTTCTGTTTTAAGGTTATAAGCTTGGACATATTCAGAATCTGCCTCTTTTTCAGTTATAAAACTTAGTAAGTAAGCTTCTTTCTGCCCTTTGCTCTGCGGCGAGCGAGAACCTTGCGGCCGTTTCTGTCAGCCATTCTTTTGCGGAAACCGTGCTCCATCTTGCGATGACGCTTCTTGGGCTGGTAAGTTCTTTTCATTCTTCTAACCTCCGTTTCACTTTTGAATATCCCGAGCGTTTAAAACTCGATTAATGAGCATAACGAAATAAGGGCACAAATACCCCTCGGAATACACATTATATAACAGCATTGCCGCTAATGTCAACAATTTTTTTATTTATCTTGAAAAACAATTATTTTTTCTTGCATTGGCGGGTTGTTTATGCTACAATACATAATGTATTGTTATAATTAAAATGACATAGTTTGCGAAAAATTATTGGAGGTTTAAAATGGAGTCCGTAAAAGAGATGTGGGAACTCGTCTGTCAGCAGCTTAAAAAGAGCCTTGACGAAGTTATTTACGACATCTGGTTCGCTCCTCTTGAGATAATCAGTTTTGAAGGAAACCGCGTTGAGATAGCGGCAAGCGAATTCAGAAAGAAAATTATTGAGCAGCGTTTTTCAAATGAATTGCGCGAAGCTTTTATGAATGTTATGGGGTTTGAAATTGATGTTGTTCTTACCGACCCCGAAAAAAATATTGTTCAACCCAAAGCGGAAGAAAGCGAGTCTTTGAGCAGCCCGCCCGCAATGAGCCTCAAAGCAAACACCTTCGACACATTCGTTGTAGGCCCTTCAAACAGATTTGCCCACGCCGCAGCACAGGCTGTTGCCGCAGCGCCCGGCGTTGCATACAACCCTCTTTTCATTCACGGAAACTCGGGTCTTGGCAAAACTCATCTTCTTTGCGCAATCAGCAATGAAGTTAAACGCAACAACCCCGATGCGGATATTATTTTCACAAAGGGCGAAGATTTCGTAAATCTTATTGTTGACGGAATCAACAGCAACAAAATGTATGAAATCCACGAGAAATACCGCAACTGTGATGTGCTTCTCGTTGACGATATTCAGTTCATTGCAGGCAAGCCATCAACTCAGGAAGAATTCTTCCACACTTTCAATGCGCTCACCCAGGAGGGCAAGCAGATAGTTCTTACCTCTGACCGCTCGCCCAAAGATATTGAAGTTCTTGATGACCGCCTTAAGAGCCGTTTTGAATGCGGACTTCTTGCGGATATTCAGCCCCCCGATGTTGAAACAAGAATGGCTATCATTCAGCGCAAGGCCAAATCACTCGGTCTTGAACTCCCCCCTGATGTTGTTCAGTTCATTGCAGAAAAAATCAAGGCAAACATCCGTCAGCTTGAGGGTGCCGTTAAAAAAATCAATGCACTTGTAAACATTGAGAAATCGGCTATCAACATTGCAATGGCACAGAATGCCATCAAAGATATTATGACAGACAGCCGACCCGTTTCGGTTATAGTTAACCGTATAATTGCTGAAACAGCAAGAACCTACGGTGTGCCGCAGGAAGATATTGTTTCAAAGAAAAAGGATGCAAAAACCGCAAAAGCAAGACACGTTGCGATTTACATAGTAAGAGAAAACACAGACCTTACACAAAAAGAAATCAGCTCGTTCTTTGGCGGAAGAGACAGAACAACAATTCTTCACTCAATCGAATCCATGACCGCCGAGGTTGAAAGAGACCCGTCGCTCAAAAAGACAATCGATGCGATTATAAAGAACTCAAAAGACCAATAATACATTATTATATATATCAGCGAGGTACGCTATGGGATTATTCAAAAAAATTAACCAGGGACTCAAAAAAACCCGAGACAGTATGTCGGGCGCAATAAATGCCGCTCTTTACGGCAAGAATGAAATTGACGATGAGTTTTATGAGGACCTTGAAGAAATACTTGTTATGGCTGATGCAGGCGTAACAACCGCCGAAGAAATAGTTCAGCGTTTAAGAGATAATGTTTTCAAAAAAAACCTTCGCAAGGTTAAGGATGTTAAGGCTGAAATCCGCAACATCTGCGCAGAAATGCTCAGCGGCGGCGAAACGCTTGATTTTGTAACCGTTCCCTCGGTTATTCTTGTTATCGGCGTTAACGGCGTTGGCAAAACAACATCTATCGGCAAGATGGCGGCAATGTTCAAAGAAGAAGGCAAAAAGGTTATTCTCGGCGCTGCCGACACATTCAGAGCCGCCGCCATTGACCAGCTTGAAATCTGGGCAGAGCGTGCGGATGTTGATATTGTTAAACATAAAGAGGGTGCTGACCCCGCCGCAGTTGTTTTTGATACAATCAGTGCAGGCAAGGCAAGAAATGCCGATGTTATTATCTGCGACACCGCAGGCAGACTTCACAATAAGAAAAATCTTATGGAAGAGCTTGCAAAGATATACAGAGTTATTGACCGTCAGCTTCCTTACGCAGACCGTGAAATTCTTCTTGTTCTTGATGCAACAACAGGTCAGAATGCGGTTAATCAGGCAAAGGAATTCAAAGAGGTTGCCGAAATTACGGGCATTATTCTTACAAAGCTTGACGGCACCGCAAAGGGCGGCGTTGTGCTTTCAATCAAAAATGATCTGAAAGTTCCCGTTAAGTTTATAGGCGTCGGCGAAGGAATTGACGATTTGCGTCCGTTCAATCCCCATGCTTTCGCGGAAGGACTTTTTGAAGAAGACGAGGATTAATAAAGGTATGGATTATATTATAGCTACCCATAATATGAAAAAGCGCGATGAGCTCCAGAGAATTCTTTCTCCTCTCGGCATAAGAGTTCTTCTTGCAGAGGAAGCGGGAATTGAGCTTACCGATGTTGATGAAACCGGCACAACATTTGAAGAAAATGCTCTTCTCAAAGCCGAAAGCGGCTGCAAAGAAAGCGGAATGCCCTGCATTGCGGATGATTCGGGAATTGCCGTTGATTATCTTGACGGTGCACCCGGTGTTTATTCTGCAAGATATGCAGGTGAGCACGGCGACGATGAGGCAAACAATCAAAAGCTTCTCAACGCCCTCAAGGATGTTCCCGATGAAGAAAGAGGAGCCGCTTATGTGAGCGTTGTTTGCTGCGTTTATCCTGACGGAAAGGTTATTTCCGCAAGAGGCGAATGCAGAGGCAGAATAGGCTATACCCCCATCGGTAACGGCGGTTTCGGTTATGACCCCTACTTTTTGCCCGAAGAATACGGCTATGAAAAAACAATGGCACAGCTCACCGCAGACGAAAAGGATGCAATCAGCCACAGAGGCAAGGCTGTTCGTGAAATTGCCCTTAAGATTGGAGAGAATTAAATGACAAGCAAAGAAAGAGCGCAGTTCAGAGCTCAGGCAAACAGCCTTGAGCCCCTGTTTCAGATAGGCAAAGGCGGCATTTCGGATGCTCTTATAGCACAGACCGCCGATGCACTCCGCAAGAGAGAACTTATCAAAGTTAAGGTTCTTCTCGAAAGTGCACCCGAATCGCCCAGAGAATTTGCAGATAAGCTTGCAGAAGCAACGGGCAGCGAGGTTATTCAGGTTGTGGGCGGAAGCATCGTTTTCTACAAAGAAAACGCAGAAAAAGATGCACCCGCAAAAAAGAAGCCTGCAAAGAAAGGCAAGCCCCTTTCAAAAGTTAAGGCAAAGAGAGCTCTTGCGGCAAAACGCGAAAAAGAAGAAAAGGCAAAAAAGAGAGATTTTTACGCCAAAAAGCGTGTTTACGCATCAAAAAAATCTTCCAACTGAATTTTTCAATAAATAATGCAACAATTTTTAAATATTGACACACTAATAATATGTGTGGTATAATCGCTCTTCCGTGGGCAGAAAGGAATCTGATGGATAAGAACAACGCAATCAAAATAGTTGCCCAGAACAAAAAGGCTTATCACGACTACTTCGTGCTTGAAAAGCTCGAAGCAGGCATTGAGCTTTTCGGCACGGAGGTTAAATCCATCCGTCAGGGCAAAATAAATCTTAAAGATTCCTGGTGTTCCATCAAAGACGGAGAAATGTTCGTTAACGGAATGCACATCAGCCCATACGAGCAGGGTAACATTTTCAACCGTGACCCTCTCCGAGTAAAAAGATTGTTGCTTCACAAGAAAGAAATCCGCAGATTTTACGCAAACGTAAAGCAGGAAGGTCTTTCGATTGTTCCTTTGAGTGTTTATTTCAGCAAAGGCAGAGCCAAGGTTGAAATCGGATTATGTAAAGGTAAAAAACTTTACGATAAACGTGAAGTTGCAGCTAAGAAGGATGCTCAAAGAGATATTGAACGAAACTTACGCAGATGATTCTGCTGAGTAATATATGGGGATGAAAGGATTTCGACGGGGAATCCGAGCCCGGATAAGCGAGTAGCGGGGCGGGACCGCTATAAAATCCGCAAATTAAAATTTAAACGACAACAATAAAGTTGCTCTTGCTGCTTAATTAAGCAGCCGTCTCTGCGCAGAGTACTGCGGCTGTGTAAGAGGCGTCGATCAGCAGTGAACGTGAATGAGCCACGGCGGATAACTCATCATGAATAATCTGTCTACCAAACGTATGAACCTGACTGTCGGTGCTTACGCGAGGGAATGTTAAAAGACAGGATACACTCGTAGAAAGTCCCTGCAGAGATTTTTCGGACGCGGTTTCGATTACCGCCATCTCCACCAGGTCAAGCCTTGCTTTTTGCAAGGTTTGACAACAAAATCCGTACACAAATTCAACACATAAACAAAGCATAAAACGAAGGAGGAAGAACAAAAAATGAAGAAAAACATACCCGTTATAGCAACCGCGGTTGTTGCAGTTTGCATCATTGCAATCGTTGCCGTTCTCGGCATTAAAGCAACAAATTCGGGTCCCGACATTCAGGCGGGAGAACCCTCCGCAACAACAACCGAGCAGAACTCAACCTATTTCTATGAGGAATCAACAACAAATCCTTTCTGGAATGTGATTGAAAGCACAACCGAGCTTATCGAGCAGGTTACCTCAACCACGGCGGCAGATATCACAACCACAACCAAAAAAGCCGAAACCACCACAAAGAAAGAAACAACAACCAAGGAGCCCGAAACCGAAGTTACCGTGCCCTCACTTGACCCCGATGAAATGGAATCAGGTCATGCAACCGCTCCCGTTTCTCCCGGTGCTTCACTTCCCAAGGATATGTCACTTTACGGTCTTCGTGTTCAGGGATATGACGTTATCGGTCTTAAGGAATACATATATAATAATGACACCAAAGAGGGCAATATGCAGCATAATTTCGGCTACAATCCTCTTTATGACCTCGGTGCAAACCTTATCGACTTCTCAATCGACACCTGCCGCCTTAAGTTCACTTACGGCGATAAGGACTATATGATTCAGATTTGGAAAGGTCAGTATATTTCAGGCTCAATCGGCACCGTTGGCGGCGAAGTTGGTCTTTACCACAGAAAGAAAGGCACCGTTTCGGTTATTGACCACTATAACTGTGCGGCAAAAGACGAATGGCTCAATATGGAGCTCACCGTTTTATGGGATGAATTCAATGACGGCGTTTACCGCCCCCAGCTTACCAGAAACTATTCACTCCATTGGTGGCAGACAGGCTATGTTGACGGTCAGCTTATCAACAGAAACGACTCATCCCCTCTCCGTCTTCTTAGCAGAATAACATTCAAAACAGAAGAGCAGGCAGCAGCATTTGAACAGGCTCTCATCAACAAGGGCTTTACCCCCGTTTCAACCTTCAAACCCGATGTTAAGGATACCTGCAAGAGATATAAGAATGACGTTATCTTCCTCTGGCAGGATGTAAGATAAGAAACAAGCTCGTCTGAGTTTATATATAATCAAATCAGTTTAAAACCAAATACGGGCAAAAGCCCGCACGGAGGAATTTGAAATGAGCAAAAAAATTATTATTCTCGCAGTAACGGCTGTTGTTATCATCGCCGCTGCAGTAACTGCTGTTTACTTTGTCAGAAACAGCTCAAAGCCCGAAGAAACAACAACAACAAATCTCCCCTCATATTCATATGAATATCCCTCATATGATTACCCCGAGCTCACAACAGACCCCGCAGAGCTTCCCACCGAAGAAATAACAACAGAAAACAAGGCAGATACTTCGGTTACATCAAAGGTTCAGAAAGTAACAACAACAATCAAGAAAACAACCACAACCAAGAAAAACAACAAGGTTACAACAACCAAGAAGCAGACTTCAACTGATATTGATATTCAGAAGCTTCTTGCAGAAAAGCAGGCTCTCGGCTTCAGATATATGCCCGGAACCCAGCCCACAGGCGATTTCTACTACACCGACGATAAAGAATGCTGGCAGGTTAACTGCGGTTATAACGAAGTTTATGACCACTTTGCACCAATGACCGCAATGTTCATTGACCAGGTTCGTGTTCGTTTTGACTATGCAGGCCAGGAATGGATGATTCAGCTTTGGAAGGGCAACTACGGTTTCCTTTTCGTTGGCGCTGAAATCGGTGTTTACACCGCACCTATCGGTACATACAAGGAAGGCGCAGGCAACATCAACCATTATAACTGCGCAGATAAGCCCGACTGGCTCAATATGCAGCTTGACTGCTACTGGGCAGAAGGCAACAACGGCCACTACAAGAAGGCTTTCACCAGAGAATACGGCAAATACTGGTGGGCAACAGGCTTCGTTAAGGGTCAGCTTACCAAGTATACTGCTCCCAGAACAGAGCTTAAGATGAGAGGCAGAATCACATTCAAATCAGAATTGATGGCAAACCTCTTCGTTCAGGGTCTTCGCGAAGGCGGATTCAGAATTGCATCAGGCTACGCAAGCAATCAGCTCGGTGACGACTGCTTCTATCAGAACGGCGCAGATGTCTGGTTCCTCTGGTCAACAATCAACGAAGATGCATTTGTTGACTACGAAGGATAAATTCAAACACAATCAGATTAACATGTATTACTTCCCGTCACAGCAGGGGTTTGTGCTATTTACATAAAATTAATTATTAAGTATTTCTTAATTTTTAACTGTAAAACAGTTGACTTTCTCTGCTGTGTATGGTAGTATAAATTTACAATTGTTGCTCTTGCAATAAAAAATGAAAGGAATGGTTCACAATGAAGAAAGTACTTGCACTTGCACTTGCACTCATCATGGCTCTCTCAATGGGCACAATGGCTTTCGCTGCTAACACATGCGGTTTCTGCAAAAGCACATTCGACACTGATCTTGATGAACACATTGCAAACTGCCCCAAGGCACAGACAACAACCGTTGCTGCTGAAGAAAAGGCTACAGGCGTAGACGCTCTTCTTGAAGGTCTCACAATCAAGGGTATCCTTGATCTTATCGTTGATATCGCTAAGGCATCAATGAGCCAGTGGGATGCTATCGAAACAGTTGTTAACAAGATCCTTGACCTCATCAATGGTATGGGCAATGCTCTTGTTTCAGAAGCAGACGTTAACGGCGCTGTTGAAGATCTTGAAGCATCACTTGCTACCATCAAGGAAGGCGAAGCAAAGTCAAAGCTTGCTAACCTTATCAACGGCCTCAAGGCTAAGATCAAGGCTCTCTATGCTGGCGAGAAGGCAACTGATGTTACAGAAGTTGAAACTCCTGCTGACACCGGTTCAGCTTCAGTTGGTATCGCTGTTTTCGCAGCAGTATCAGTTGCAGCAGCTGCAGCATATGTTTGCACAAAGAAGAAGGACTAATTTTTAGTTCCTCTTGCTTATTTGGTTAAATTAGCGCAAGAATTTAATTAAATAGCCGGCGGCGTATCCAATCGGATACGCCGCTTTTTGTTGCATATAAATCAAAAGCGATGTGCCTCTTTCCAAAGCACATCGCTTTTCTTATTTATTGATAAGATAATCAATACCTCTTAAATATCCGTCAAAGCCAAGCCCTATAAAGGATTTTTCGCAAGCCATTCCCGCATAAGATATCTGCCTGAAATTCTCTCTCGCCGAAACATCCGAAATATGAATTTCAACTGCGGGCAAATCAACAGATTTGAGTGCATCAAGAATTGCAACGCTCGTGTGCGTATATGCCGCGGGGTTAATTATGATGCCGTCAAAATTGCCGAGTGCCGCCTGAATTTCATCAACTATTGCACCCTCGTGGTTTGATTGAAAAAGCTTAACTTCAACTCCCTTTTCAGCTGCATAATCGGTTATCAGCTTGCAGAGGTCAGCATAGGTGTTTTTGCCGTAAATATCCGGCTCTCTTATTCCGAGCATATTAATATTCGGTCCGTTAATTATAAGGATACGCATTTTAAAATCCTCCCAAGGGTTATTTCGGGGTCGGGGTCAACCTCAACGGTCAAATCGGCTGTTTCCTCATAAAGAGGCAACCTTTGTTCATACATCTTATTTAAGGTTTCAAGGTCTTTTGAAAGAGGTCTGCCGTCTGTTGCAAGCTTTTCGGTTGAAGCTTTAAGAAAGATAACGGTTGAGTTTTCGCGCAGTGCCGTGCGGTTTTCCGCTTTAATCACCGCACCGCCGCCCGTTGCAATTATTCTGCCCTGCTCTTTTGCAACCTTCTTCACTGATTCGGTTTCACGGCGACGAAATTCCTCTTCTCCGAATTCCACAAAGATTTCAGGGATTTTCATTCCGCATTCTTCAACCGCAGCATCCGTATCAACGCACTCTCTTCCCGTTCTTTCGGAAAGCAATGCGGCAAGAGTTGATTTGCCGCAGCCGGGCATACCGATAAGAACAATATTCTTCTGCTTTGCAAGAATTATATTATATATTTCATCAATTTTCGAAAGCGGAATTTCTTTTTTGATGAAGCTTTCTGCTGATTTGAGTGCCTGGGCAACAAGCATATAAAGCCCGTTGATGCAATCTATGCCGAGTTTTTCGGCATCAAGCAAAAGCGGTGTTCTTGCAGGGTTATAAATAAGGTCAAGCACCTTGCGGCACTTTGTGAATTTCTCAAGCTCAATCAGCCTTTCGCCATTGTTGGGATACATTCCAACGGGCGTTGTGTTGACTATTATATCGGCATCATAATGCAGAGATATGTTTTCATAGTTATTTTCGCCGCTTCGGGAAACAACAACAATCTCCCCCGCCCCTTTATCCGCCGCAACAAGCTGAACAGTTAAGCTTGCACCGCCCGAACCGAGAACGAGCACTTTTTTATCTTTGAAATCACAACCGACCTTTTCTGCCATATAAGAAAATCCGAAATAATCGGTGTTATCACCGTGCAGAGTGCCGTCGGAATTTCTTGTTACTGTGTTGACGCTCCCCGCTTTTTTTGCGGTTTCGGAAAGTGTTGCACATCTGCCGTAAGCTTCAACCTTATAAGGAATTGTTACATTATAGCCCGCAAGAGAAGTGTTTTCAAAAAACTTATCGAGATTTTCGGGCTCGGTGGGATATAAATCATATTTATAATCGCAAAGCAGAGCGTGTATCTGAGGCGATAAGGAATGCCCCAGCTTTCTGCCCAAAAGACCGAACATAGTTAATCCTCCGTATAGCTTCCGAGATAGCTGAATTGTTCTGCATCCTGCTCAAGCTCGCAAAGCAGAGTTCTCAGATTATCCGAATAAACCGAAGCATCAATATCAAAATAAAACATAAATTCAAAGTTACTTCCGGGAATGGGTCGGCTTTCAAGCTTTGTCATATTGAGCCCCAGAGCAGCAAACTTTGAAATAATATTATAAAGTGAGCCCGGTCTGTGGGGAATTGCCATCATAATGCTCGTTTTCTTTGCACCCGGATAAATCTCAGGATTTTTGGAAATGCATATAAATCGGGTGTAGTTATTATCGGTATTCTGAATTCCGCTTTTGATAACATTGATATTATAAAGGTCTGCACAGTCCTTTGAGCCTATTGCCGCGCAGTCTGTTCTTCCGCTTTCAGCAACCATTTTTGCCGCCGCCGCTGTGTTTGCGCAAACATTTACCTTTGCACCGATTGATGTAATGAAATCAGAGCATTGATTTAATGCCTGCTCATGAGAAAAGATTTCTTTTATTCCCTCAACCGTTGCACCCTCGGGAGCAAGAAGTGCGTGACCGATAAAAAGGCGGGTTGAATGGGTAATATAGAATTTGTGGCTGTTCATAAGGTCATAAACCTTTGTAACCGAGCCCGCCGTGCTGTTTTCAACGGGCAGAATTCCGTAGCGGCAAAGACCGCTGTCAACCGCTTTGAAAACATCCTCAAAAGATGAAAAATACATAATTGAAGGATATGAAAAAATTTTATCGCAGGCAAACTGCGAATATGCACCCTCAACGCCCTGGCAGGCAACAACAGCTCTTTCGGGTCTTTCTGCGGGAGTATTTGCAACCACCTCAGCGATAAGCTTTGAAAGGCTTGATTCGGGGCAGATAAGCTTTTTCTGATATGAACGACTCAAATCAAAAATTGTCTGATAGAGTGTTTTGGTATAAACCTGAAGCTCTTCGGGCATTTTTTCGGTTACAGAATTCAAAACCGCTCTTTCTCTCTCTCTGTCAAAAACAGGCATAGCGTTTTCTTTTTTATACTGTGCAACGCCCGCCGCAATTTCCATTCTTTTCTTGAAAAGTGCGGTAAGCTCGCTATCTATTCTGTCTATTTCTGTTCTGAGTTCTTTGATATCCATAAATAAACCTTCTTATAATATATAATCCGCCAGAGCGATTGCCGCCGCCGCCTCAACGCAGGGCACCGCACGCTGAACAATGCAAGGGTCGTGTCTGCCTCCGATAACAAGAGTTTCGCTCTCGCCCGTTGCAACATTAACGGTCTGCTGTTCTTTGGCAATGGAGGGTGTTGGTTTTACCCCGCATCTGAATATAACGGGCATACCCGAGGTTATTCCGCCGAGAATACCGCCGTGATTATTTGTTGCGGTTTTTATTTTATCATTTTCAACAATAAATTCATCGTTATTTTCGCTGCCGAAAAGGTCACAGCCCGCAAAACCCGAGCCGAACTCAATACCTTTCACAGCGGGAATACCGAATATTGCAGCAGAAATTTTATTTTCAATTCCGCCGAAAATCGGCTCACCGAAGCCCGCTTCAAGACCGATAACGGCACATTCGATGATTCCGCCAACCGAATCTCCATTTTCTTTGGCTTCGAGCACCGCCGCTTTCATTTTTTCACCGCTTTCATCATTTATAACGGGCAGTTCTTTTGCTGAAACTGATTCAAAATCAAGCTTATTCACCGTTACGGGATTAAAGCTTTCATCGTCAATTTTTGCAATTCTTTTTATATGCGCGCCGATATGAACACCTTTTTTCTCAAGCATCTGCATAATAACCGCACCCGCAAAGCAAAGAGGAGCAGTCAGTCTGCCGCTGAAATTGCCGCCGCCCCTGATATCGTTAAAGCCGTTATGCTTCATATAAGCGGCAAAATCGCTGTGAGAGGGTCGAGGTAATGCTTTGAGTTTATCGTAATCACCCGAATGCTGATTTGTGTTTTCAATTATTGCGCAAAGCGGTGCACCGCAGGTTACGCCGTTAACCGCACCCGAAACAATGCTGAATTTATCCGCTTCTTTTCTTGAAGTTGACATCGAGTTTCTTCCCGGTGCACGGCGGTTCAGAAAATTCTGTATTTTTTCAAAATCAAGTTCAAAGCCTGCGGGCAAGCCATCAATAACAACGCCCATTGCTTCTGAATGGGATTGACCGAAAATTGTTATTTTTATTCTTTCACCAAAACTACAGGACATCGGCGTGACCTCCAAGCTTATTAAAATCTTTATAGAATTCGGGATATGATTTATTAACCGCACCCGCATCTTCAATTATAACCTCATTTTTGCATTTTGCCGCCGCAACCGCCGCCGCCATTGCAATTCTGTGGTCATTATACGAATTAACTTTTCCGCCCGCAAGAGAGGGCTTGCCGCTGATTATTATTCCGTCTGCGGTTTCTTTTGCATCGGCACCGAGCGAAAGAAGCATATTAACGGTTGAAGCTATTCTGTCGCTTTCTTTGAGGCGGAGCCTTTGGGCATTTTTAATAACAGTTTCGCCCTCGGCTGTTGCCGCAACAGCCGCAATAACGGGCACGGCATCGGGAATCTGCGAAGCATCAACAACCGCGCCGTGAAGTGACGAAACATCACATTTTATGCCGTTTTCACCGAGGATAACTTTACCGCCCATACTTTGAATCACTTCGATAATCGCTTTATCGCCCTGAACGGAATCGGCATTCAATCCCGTTACTTCAACACCCGAGCAAAGCCAGAAAGCGGCATTTGACCAATCAGCCTCAACGGTGAAATCTCTGCCTTTCAGTTTGCCGCCGTATATATAAAAAACATTGTTTTCTTCTTTTATTTCAGCCCCGAATTCTTTCAGCACAGAGAGTGTTATATCAATATAAGGTCTTGACTCAACGGGAGGAATAAGTGTTATTTTGCTTTCGCCCGAAACCGCAGAAAGTGCCATAAGCAAGCCCGTTATAAACTGCGAGCTGACATCGCCTTTCAGCGAATATTCTCCGCAACCGATTTTGCCCGAAACAACTAACGGAAAACTATCCGATATTAAAGCACCTGCTCTTATAAGCTCCTCTTTCAAAGGAGAGAGAGGTCTTTCGGGCAATCTGCCTTTACCTGAAATGTTTGCATTCATTCCCAATGCACAGATTACGGGCAAAAGAAACCGAAGTGTTGAGCCGCTTTCTCCGCAATCGATATTTGCAATATCAGGTTTTTCCGCTAAAGGCTCAACGGAATATATATTCCCGTTTTTTTCTATATGTGCACCCATACCCATAAGGCAAGAAACCGTTGCTTCTATATCCCGTGAGGTGGTGTTGATTGTTATTTCACTCGGCCCGTCTGCAAGGCACGCACAAATCAATGCTCTGTGCGCAACCGATTTTGATGCTATACCCTCAATGCTTCCCGAAAGAGCAGAGGGTGTTATTTTAATATCCATATTTTATTTTACACTTTCTGCAATTTCTTCGAGCACATCAACCGAAACTTTTCTGAGCGCACATTTACCTATAACTTCGGGAACAACAAAATTGATTGTTCCGCCTTCACGCTTTTTATCCGAAAGAGCGGCATTTGCAAGCTCTGCGGGTGAATATCCGCACTCACAAGGCAAACCGTTGTTTCTGTTTGCCTCAATTATTTCATCGGTGCAATCCTCTTTGCTCCAACCGAGCTTTGCGCTTGCCCTTGCGGCAATAACCATTCCGATTGCAACGGCACTTCCGTGAGATATTTCAAAATTACTGCATTTTTCAATAGAATGAGCCATTGTGTGACCAAAATTAAGAAGTTGTCTGTCGCCTTTATCAAACTCATCCTTTGCAACAACATCTCTTTTAAGCTCAACGCATTTTGCAATTATGTTTTCAAGATTATCTCTCACATTTCCGCCTTTGACCGCATCAAAAAGCTCTCTGTCAAAAATAACGCCATATTTTATAACCTCTGCCATTCCGTCTGCAAAAACTTCATCGGAAAGAGTGCCGAGAGTTGCAATATCGCAAAGCACGAGCGAGGGCTGATAAAAAGCTCCCATCAGATTTTTGCCCGCAGTTAAATTAACAGCAGTTTTTCCGCCTACAGATGAATCAACCGCTGCAAGCAAAGTTGTTGGCACCTGAACAAACGGTATTCCTCTTAAATAAAGAGATGCGGCAAGACCCGTCATATCACCCGTTACACCGCCGCCGAGTGCAACGGCAAAATCGGTGCGGGTAAGTCTGTTTTCTGCCATAAATTCAAGCAATTTAAAAAGAGTTTCTTTGCTTTTTGAGTCTTCGCCCGCTTCAAAAACAAAGCTTACGGTTTCAATCCCCGCTTCATTCAATGAAGTTTCTATCTTTTCAAGCCAAATCGGTGCAACATTGCTGTCGGTTACAATTATGGCACGGCTTTTGCCGAAAAGCGAAGCACATCTTTCGCCAAGCGAAGAAAGAATATCCGTGCCTATAATAACCTCATATTCTTTTGAAGCATTAACCAAAACCGTTTTCATAATTCAAACCTACTTTGCCTGTTTTTTGCTGTCTGTTCCCTCTTTGAGAATTGCAACCAGCTTTTCTCTGTCATCCGTTTTAAGTGCGGTACTGTATTCGCTTAATTTTTCAACCAAAAAATCAATTTCATTTATAAGATTATCCTTATTTATAAAGAATAACTCTGTCCACATCGTTTCGTTAAGCTTTGAAACGCGGGTTAAATCTCTGTAGCTGCCCGCCGAAAATCCCTTCTGATGAACTGCCGCGGGGCTTTTTATATATGCATTTGAAATGATGTGGGGCAGCTGTGAGGTGAATGCAATAATTCTGTCGTGTTCTTCGGGTGAAGTTAAGTTAACCTCGCCGAAGCCCGCATCCTCAAGCACTGTGCGTAATTTATAAAGCACCTTTATATCTGTGTTATCCTTTGGTGTGAGAATCATTGTTGCGCCTTTGAAAAGGTTGCCTCTTGAACGGGTGAAGCCCGAAAACTGGGTGCCCGCCATAGGATGCGCACCGATAAAATAAAATCCGTTTTCTTCTGCCGCCGCTTCGCATTTTTCGCATATAAGACGCTTTACGCCGCCGCAATCGGTTACTATTGCACCCTTTTTTATTCTTTTTGCATTTCTTTCAACAAACTCAACCGTGTCGTTGGGATAAAGTGCAACTATTATTATATCACATTTTTCGATATTGTCATCATTTAATTCTTCTTTTATTGCTCCCACCAGCTTTGCGGCAAGAACAGATGATTTGTTTATATCAAATCCGAAAACTTCGTGCTTTCCGCTTTCAGAGATTGCTCTGGCAAGCGAACCGCCAATCAAACCCAATCCTGCTACACCGATAATCATAATTATATCACCATTTAGTCATTATTTCTCTTATTGCCAGCGCTTCTTTAACAACCTTTGCAAACTCCTCGGGTCGGAGCGACTGCGGCCCGTCACAAAGCGCTTTTGACGGATTATTGTGAACCTCAATCATAAGTCCGTCTGCACCCGCTGCAACCGCCGCAAGGGCAAGGGGGCGAACCAATCTCGCCATTCCTGCCGCGTGGCTGGGGTCTGCAATAATCGGAAGATGCGTTTTCTCTTTAAGAAGAGCAATTGCCGAAATATCCATTGTGTTTCTTGTGTAATTTTCAAAAGTGCGTATGCCTCTTTCGCAAAGCATAACCTTTGAGTTACCGCCCGCCATAATGTATTCCGCACTCATAAGAAGCTCTTCCATTGTTGCGGCAAGACCTCTTTTGAGAAGAATGGGTTTATCTGTTTTTCCAAGCTCTTTAAGAAGCTCGAAATTCTGCATATTTCTTGCACCAACCTGAATAACATCAACATTTTCAAACAAAGGCAGATGCGAAAGATCCATAATCTCAGTAACAATCGGGGCACCCGTTGCCTTTTTTGCTTCTTCAAGAAGTGCAAGACCCTCTCCCCTCATACCCTGGAATGCATAAGGCGAAGTTCTGGGCTTGAATGCTCCGCCTCTGATAAGATTTGCGCCCGCCGCCTTAACATCGCTTGCAATTTCACGGATTTGTTCGGGCGATTCGATTGAGCAGGGGCCTGCAATAAACTGGAAATTGCCGCCGCCGATTTTTACACCGCCAATATCTATAACTGTATCATCAGGATGAAATTTTCTGTTTGCTTTTTTATACGGCTCACTTATTCTTGTTACATTGCTTACAATGTTAAGACCGCTGATAAGGTCGGTATCAACATGGCTTGTGTCACCAACAAGACCGAGCACCGATTCGTATTCACCGTTACTGCGGTGGATTACAAGCCCGAGGCTCTGAAGCCACTCGATAAGATTCTGTATCTGGGATTCATCTGTTCCTTTTTTAACTGTTACAACCATTTTAACACACCTCCGATAAAAATAAAAACCCCGCAGTGTAAATTTCACTGCGGGGTAAAATAACCTCAATTAATGATTTTCAGCAAAACTTACTAAACCCTATCAAATTACTTGATAAAGTAAAAGTAATAATATGCTGCTGAAAATACATTTTTCTTCATTTAAAACTGCCTTTCGGTTTTTGTTGCTTAAAGAATAGCACCGCAAAAACCGTTTGTCAATACTTTTTGCAAAAAAACTTTAGCAATTTAAAGCTTTTTACCGTTAAATTTATCGGTTGGTTATTTTTATCTGGCAAACAGCCATTGCGTCAAGCGCTCTGTTATGGCTTTCGGGAGTTACACCTGCACAGCACGATGCATCAATTTCAATCGGAGTTTCGGGAAGATATGCCTTTATAATCATAGCATTTGAAATAACGCAGATATCCGTGCAAAGACCGATAAGCTCAATGCTTTCAATATCCTCTTTTTCGTTTTTAAGCATTTCGGCAAGCTCAACGCTTCCGAATGAGGGCTTATCAACCGCTTCGCTCTTTCGGAGTGCATCAAGCTCATCTCTTATCTGCCAGCCTTCGGTGCCTCTTATGCAATGTTCAACGGGAAGATTTGCGCCCTCCTGCGTTGCGAGATAATCTACGCTGTGGGTATCTCTTGTAAAAATAACTTTACCGTCAAAGCTTTCGATTTTTGCCTTTACTTTCGGCACAATCGCAACGGCTTCCTTTGTACCAAGAGCACCGTCGATAAAATCATTCTGCATATCAACAACAATAAGATATTTCATTTTTATTCACCTCAATCAAAAGTGTTCGGGATATTCTTGTACGGATTTTCAATCCGTTTTGCATCATAATATGCCTGCGGGAATTTGGGATTGCCGTTAACGGTAACAAGCGAAGTGTTTATATTTTCTGTTTCGCCATCACGCAGAAGTCTGCCCACTATAACAAGGCGGGCATCTTCAAAATCATAGCAACAGGTGGAAAGGGTAAGTATTTTATCATTTTCATTTATATCAACGCCCGTTGTGTAAAGCTTGCGTTTATTAATTTCTTCAATATATTTTCCGAATCTCTCGTTGGTTGCTTCATTGAAAATATAATTGAAAACATAACCGTTATCATCGCTCTTTTTGCTGTTTGAAATAAACACCGCATAAATCTTGAAAGTATAATCTTTATACAATGTGCTCAGCTTGATAATCGGCGCTTTTTTGAATGTTTCGGGGTCTCTGTATTGCTCAAGTGTTCCGAAAATTTTATCATCGTGCCTCATATTGTGACCGTAGATTATCGTGTTTCTGTCCAGCGAAACCATTGAGTTTCTGTAATCAAAAAACGGTGCACCGTATGAGGTTGAGTTGCCGTAAAAGTCACGGCGAAGATATTTATCGTTATCTTCCGCCTGCACTATGGCTGAATTGATATTCATTTCTGGCATTGAAAGCCAGCCCGCAAAATCGGTGTTTACGGCAAAAATATCCGCAAATGCGGGATTCATATTCTGCGGAAAGATAACCTCAGGATATTTTTCGCGGATTGCATCCCACGGATTAACTTCAGCACCCGCTGTTGTTTCAACAAGCGAAGCAAGCTCATCGTTTTGCTTTGAAGCTTTGTAGGGTTCGATAATATAATAATTAACCAGAATACCCGCACTAACTATAAAGCAGATTACCGCAAGAATCATAACGATTTTTCTCGGTATATCCGATTTGTTTTTCTTTATCGGCAAAGGCTCTTTTGCTTTTAAATCCGCAACAAATTCATCTGTATCCTTATATCTTTCAGATGCGTTGAGGCTCATTGCCTTTTCTATTTTTCTTTTTTCATCGGCATCAAAGTTTTCAGGGAAACGAAGTGCTTTCCCCGCAGCCCGCTCTTCTGATGAGGGCGGCAGCAAACCCGTTGCCGCAACATAGATAACGGCTCCGAGGGAATAAACATCTGACCTTGCACCGCATTCGGTTGTTCCGATTTTCTTTTCGGGAGCATCAAACGGCGAAGAATTGAATCTGGGAGGATATGAATAGCCCGTTAAAGAAACAACTTTTCCGCTGTCATCACAAAGAATATTATAAGGGTTGACATTGCCGTGAAAAAGATTAGCTTTATGCATAACACTCAAACACGCCGTAAGCGGTTCAAGCGTATTTATGATTTTATCAACTGCAATTTTTCTGCCGTTTCCGAGCCGTGCAGAAAGAGGTCTGCGTTTATCTGCGGGAATAACATAATAAAAAGTTGCATTTTCTCTGAAACAATCGGAAACATCAAAAATTGTTTCTGCTGCGGCTTTCTTTGTATTTTCAAAAACAGATGCCAACTTCAGAACTGCAGATTCAAACTTTTCTTTGTCCTCCTGTGTTTTGCAGGCAAGCTTTGTGCCCGAACGGTAAACAAGCTTTGAAGGCAGGAATTCGGTTATACGGACATTCTTTTTTTCTTTCGTATCCATTGCATAATACGAAATAAAGCCGCCGCCCTGCGAAAAAACTCCGCCTATGACATAGCGGTTTTTAAGTTCCGAACCGATTTCAAGCATATTCTTATATTTTTTAAGCGTTCCGCTGAAACCGCATTCGGTGCAAAAAGCAGAATCCGATTCAATTTCGGCAAAGCAGTATTTGCAGATTTTCAAGGTTATCCCCCTTTCTTAAATATTATTGATTGAAAAAAATTTCAGTCTGTGCTATTATAGAACAAATCAATGCGGAGGGACTTATGGAAAACGGATTTTTTGCAATGGTTTCAAGAATGAAATATATCAACCGCTGGGCTCTTATGAGAAACGAACACAGCGAGAATTTAAGCGAACACAGCTTTGAGGTTGCGGTTATTGCACACGCTCTTGCAGTTATAAAAAACAAACGCTTCGGCTCAAATATCAACGGTGAAAGAGCCGCTTTGATGGGTCTTTTTCACGATGCGCCCGAAACTCTTACCGGCGATATGCCCACTCCCGTAAAATATTACAGCGAAGAGGTTCGCAACGCATACAAAACCGTTGAGGAAAACGCCTGCAAAAGCCTGATAGATATGCTTCCCGAGGATTTTCAGAGCGAGTTTGCTCCCCTGCTTATTTCGCAGGAAGAAGATGCAGAGCTTTGGAAGCTCGTTAAAGCAGCAGACAAAATCAGTGCTCTCATCAAATGCCTTGAAGAAAGAAAGGCGGGCAACAGCGAATTTATCAAAGCGGGTGAAGGCATCAGAGAAAGCATTGAAAAGCTTGATATGCCCGAGGCAAAAGTTTTTATTGAAGAATTTCTTCCCGCTTTTGAACTCACTCTTGATGAATTAAAAAACTGATTACAAATTGAGCAATCTTTGTGCGTTACCGCCGAGGATTGCTCTTTTTTCTTCTTCCGGAATATCAAGAACCTCAACAAATTCAATATAGTGAGCGGGATTGCTCCACGGTGCATCGCTGCCCATAAGGATTTTATCCGCACCGTGTGCTTTGATTATCGGCACGGCAATTTTGGGAGGCAAAACTCCGTAGCTGTATGCCGTATCAAGATAAACATCTTTACCCACAAGATATTCTTCCGTATCGTCCCAGCCGATGAGTCCTCCGAAATGAGCGGCAACAACGGGTGCGCCTTTAAACGAAGGTAAAACGCTTGCAAGTCTTTTGGGGTCGCAATGCATGGGTTTCGGATAACCCATATCCAATCCGCAATGAAAAACGGTTATCAGACCAAGCTCCCCGATTTTTTCGTATATGGGAAGCATTTTATCGTCGTCGCAGTAAAATTCCTGATAATCGGGATGAAGCTTAACGCCTTTTATTCCGTTTTCGGCAAGCCTTTCAAGCTCCGAAAGTGCATCGGGGCTTTCGTGGTGAACGCTGCCGAAAGGTATAATTCCCTCAACATCTTTAAGTGCAATCGCAAAATTATTTACATTTGTTTGCTGCTGTGCGTTCGTTGCAATGTTGAGCACAACCGAATAATCAACCCCGCTTTTCTTCTGAAGCGAAACAAGACCGTTTGCCGTGCCGCTATGAAAAGGTTCAAGAATTCCCGAACGCAGACGAAGCTGCTCCATTGCTCTTTCGGCAATTTTATCGGGAAAACAATGCGTGTGAAAATCTATTACCATATTTAAACCTCTGTTTTCTTATCAAATAAAGATATTTTACACCTTATATTATTATATATCAATATTATTTTTATAAAAAGACTTGATATTTCAAAAACTTTGTGTTAAACTACATTACAGTAGGATTATGTGTAATGTATGAGAGTGGGGCGACCCGCTCTTTTGTTTATGTAAAAAACATTATTCTCAATCAGAATAAAGGAGATTTGATTATGGCAAAAGGAAAAGGCGGAAACACCGTTGCCGCTGTTTGGGACATTGCAGAGCCTATCGCCAAAGAGCTTGGGCTTGATATCTGGGATATCCGTTTTGTTAAAGAAGGTGCAGACTGGTTTCTGCGTATATTTATCGATAAAGACGGCGGTGTTTCAATCGTTGACTGCGAAAATATGAGCCGTGCAATCGATAAGCCTCTTGATGAAGCAGACCCCATTGAGCAGAGCTACTGCCTTGAGGTTTCATCACCCGGCGTTGAAAGAGACCTCACAAGAGACACTCATTTTGAGGCTTGTCTCGGTGAGAAAATAAAAATCAAGCTCATCAGAGCTGTTGAAGGCAAGCGCGAGTTTGCGGGTGTGCTTGAAAGCTCCGACGGCAAGCAGTTTACCCTTCGCCTTGAAGACGGCAGTGCAATGTGCGTTGACCGCAAAGAAACAAGCTATGTCAAGCTTGATGATTTCAGTTTTTAATTTTGGTTTATAATTATATTCTATATACAGAAAGGTCTGGTCAGAAAAATGAATAATTCAGAATTTTTTGAAGCCGTAAAGCTTCTCGGAAAAGAAAAGGGTATTTCAGAAGAACTCCTTTTTGAAGGAATTCAGAGAGCAATCGTAATAGCAGTTAAAAGAGACTATAACAACAAAGACATCGTTTTCTGTGAAATCGACCCCGCAGAAAAAGATATGAGAGTTTTTGTTCGCAAGAATGTTGTTTCCGAAATCGTTGACCCCGATGAAGATATGCTTCCCGAGCAGGCACAGCGTTTCAAGAAGAACGCTCTTCCCGGCGACATTATTGAAATCGAGCTTGAAACAAAAGAAGTCAGCCGAATTGCCGCAGAAAAAGGCAAGCACATTCTCCGTCAGGCAATCAGAGAAGCCGAACACGGTCAGATGAGAGAAGAATTCCACAATAAGAATCAGGAAATTGTTACCGCAAAGGTTGCAAAGGTAGATCCCCAGACTCTTGATGCAATCGTTGAAATCGGTAAGATTACAGGCAAGCTTCTCCGCACAGAGCAGCTTCCCACAGACAACCTCACAGAGGGCGACCTTGTTAAGGTTTATATTGCAGACGTTAAGGATGCAGTTAAGGGCCCCAGAGCAACAATTTCAAGAACTCATCCCGGTCTTGTAAGACGTTTGCTTGAAAGCGAAGTTCCCGAGATTTTCGACGGCACGGTTGAAATCAAATCCGTATCCCGTGAAGCAGGCTCAAGAAGCAAGATTGCTGTTTACAGCGCAGACGAAAATGTTGATCCCGTTGGCGCATGCATCGGTCAGCGCGGCGCAAGAGTCAACAAGATTGTTGACCAGCTCGGCGGCGAAAAGCTCGATGTTGTTCGCTACAGCGAAAATCCCGCTGAATTTGTTGCAGCTTCTCTTGCTCCCGCAGATGTTATTTCCGTAACAGTAATCAGCGAAGAAGAAAAGACCTGCAAGGTTGTTGTTCCCAACAGCCAGCTTTCACTCGCTATCGGTAACAAGGGTCAGAATGCCCGCCTTGCCGCAAAGCTTACAGGCTGGAAAATCGATATCAATCCCGAAAACGAAGAGCCTGTTATTAATTTTGACGAAGAATAATTCCAGAGTGACGGGAGCAATCCGAACTATGCCTGAAAGCGAGTCTTTTCAACGCTTTTCGGCGTTTCGTGATTGAAAGGCGACAGCCTTCCTGCTCACTCAACTGCCAAAAATCATTTTAAAATCCTTCGCTTTAAGGTCGAAGATTTTTTATCGTGAGGATTTTTGGCTTGTCAAGGCACAAAACGGAGCGAATCCTTAAAGGATTTGCGAGTATTTTAACGAAGATAAGGCGGAAATCATCCGATAAAAAACACAGTTCGGATTGCTCCCGCCACTCTAAATTACTTAAGGAGTTGAACCAATGCCTACCCGCCGTATTCCGATGAGAAAATGCACGGGCTGCAACGAAATGAAGCCTAAAAAAGAGCTTGTAAGAGTTGTAAGAAGCCCCGAAGGCGAAGTTTCGCTGGATTTAACCGGCAAAAAGCCCGGCAGAGGAGCTTATGTCTGCCGTAATCTTGAATGTCTTAAAAAAGCAAGAAAAGCAAAAAGATTTGAAAATGCGTTCTCATGCGTTATACCCGACGGAGTTTACGATAAAATGGAGGAAGAGCTTAAAAATGACGGATAATCCCAAATTGCTCTCTCTTCTCGGTATGTGCCGAAGGGCAGGTAAGCTCTGCTGCGGTCACGATGCAGCGGTGGGTTCGCTCAGAAGCAAAAGCGCAAAGCTCTGCCTGCTCAGCAGCGATTCTTCGGAAAGACTGCGAAATGAGATGGAGCGAGAAGCAAGCTACGACGGAAGAAACATTCCGGTCAGAATTTTATTTTCCGCAATGGATGAAATAGGTCACGCCACGGGGCTTAAATCCGCCGTGGTAACAGTCAACGACGAAGGCTTTGCAAAAACAATGCTTGGGCTTCTGAACACTACAGGGGAGGTTAATCAATGATAAATAAATACAGAGTACACGAAGTTGCTAAAGATTTCGATGTAAAGAGCAACCTTGTTCTTGATTTGTTGGGCGAGCACTTTGACGGTCAGAAAAAGAGTATGACCGCACTCGAAGCAGATGAGCTTGACGTTATATTTGAAAAATTCACAAAGGACCACGAGGTTGAAGACCTTAACGCATATTTCAATCTTGTGAAGCCTGAAAAGAAAGAAAAGGCAGAAGAACCTGCCGCAGAAGAAAAGGCACCCGAGGCAGAGGCTCCCAAAGCCGCTCCCGTTGCCGAAGAAAAGAAAGAAGAGCCCAAGGCTGAAAAGAAACCCGAAAAGAAGCCTGAGGCAAAGAAAGAGAGCGAGAACAAGCCTGCTCAAAAGAAAGAAGAAAAGGCTCAGAAGCCCGCTCCCGAAAAGAACGTTGTTAAGCCCGGCAACAGCAAGCTGCCCCCCATGCCCGCAAAGCAGCCCGCACAGCAGAACAACGAAAAGAAAAAAGAAAAGGATAACAAGCCTCTTCAGTCAAGAACAAAGGGCGAAATGCGCACCATTGACACAAGAGCAGGCAATGTTGACCTTGAAAAGTATAACGAGAGATATGAAAATATCGCTCCCACAAACAAAACAAAGCAGCACGAAAACTCAACCCAGAAGCAGAAAATCAAGCAGAAGAGCCAGCAGTACAGAAAGCAGGGCGGAATGCGCACCTCAAAGCGTGAGACCGAAGCCGAAAGACTTAAGAGAATCGCTGCCGAGAGAGCAAAGAAGCCTCAGATGCTCCTGAAGCTTCCCGAAGAAATCACAGTTGGCGAGCTTGCTGCAATGCTTAAAATGACTGCCGCAGAGGTTATCAAAAAGCTCTTTACTCTCGGTCAGATGGCAACCGTAAACGAAGTTCTCGATTACGAAACTGCTGCTATCGTTGCAGAAGAGCTCGGCGCAAAGGTTGAAAAAGAAGTTGTTATCACCATTGAAGACAGAATTATCGATGACCATATCGACGATGAAAAAGACCTTGTAACAAGAGACCCTGTTGTTGTTGTTATGGGTCACGTTGACCACGGTAAGACCTCACTTCTTGACGCTATCAGAAACACTCACGTTACAAACACCGAGGCAGGCGGTATCACCCAGCATATCGGTGCTTACAGAGTTGACCTCAACGGTCAGAAAATCACATTCCTTGACACACCCGGTCACGCAGCTTTCACATCAATGCGTCTCAGAGGTGCAATGGCAACTGATATTGCAATCCTTGTTGTTGCTGCCGATGACGGTATTATGCCCCAGACCATTGAAGCTATCAACCACGCAAAGGCTGCAGGCGTTCAGATAATCGTTGCCATCAACAAGATGGATAAACCCACCGCTAACCCCGACAGAATTCTTCAGCAGCTCACAGAACACGAGCTTGTTCCCGAAGAATGGGGCGGCGACACAATCTGCGTTCCCGTTTCAGCTCACACAAGAATGGGTATTGATAACCTTCTTGAATCAGTTCTTCTTGTTGCTGAAGTTCAGGAACTCAAAGCTAACCCCAACCGTTCCGCAAAGGGCGTTGTTATTGAAGCAAGACTTGATAAGGGCAGAGGCCCCGTTTCAACTCTTCTTGTTCAGAACGGTACTCTTCATTCGGGCGACATCATTGTTGCAGGTACATCAGTTGGCCGTGTAAGAGTTATGGTTGACGATAAGGGCAGAAAGGTTAACGAGGCAGGCCCCTCCGTTCCCGTTGAAATTATGGGTCTTGCAGAAGTTCCCCAGGCAGGCGACGGCTTTGACGCAGTTAACGATGAGCGTCTTGCAAGAGAGCTTGTTGAGCAGAGAAAGAACAAGGCTAAAGAAGAGCAGTTCAAGGAATTCCAGAAAGTTACTCTTGATAACCTCTTTGCTTCAATCAAAGACGGCGAGCTCAAAGATCTTAATGTTATCATCAAGGCTGACGTTCAGGGTTCGGCAGAAGCAGTTAAGCAGAGCCTTGCAAAACTTTCAAATGAAGAAGTTCGTGTTAAGGTTATCCACAGCGGTGTCGGCGCTATCAGCGAAAGCGACGTTATGCTTGCAAACGCATCAAATGCAATCATCGTTGGTTTCAACGTAAGACCCGATAATGTTGCTTCCGAAAACGCAGAGCGTGACGGCGTTGAAATCAGAACCTACAGAGTTATCTATGACTGCATTGAAGAAATTCAGGCTGCTATCAAGGGTATGCTCGCTCCGAAGTTCAGAGATGTTGATATCGGTAAGGCAGAGGTTCGTCAGGTTGTTAAGATTTCATCAGTCGGCAATATTGCAGGCTGCCATGTTATAAACGGTAAAGTATTGAGAAATGCTAAAGTAAGAGTTGTTCGCGACGGTATCGTTGTTGCAGAAGATGAAATGGCTTCACTCAAGCGTTTCAAGGATGACGTTAAGGAAGTTGCGTCGGGCTACGATTGCGGTATCGGTCTTAACAAATTCAATGATATTAAGGAAGGCGACATCTTTGAATTCTTCATTACCGAGGAATACAGAGAAGACTGATGAGGTGAATTACCGTGGCAGGATACAGAATAGACAGAGTATCGGAAGACATCAGAAGAGAAATCGCATCAATTATGCGTGAACTTAAAGACCCGAGAATTCAGGGTATGCTGACTGTTGTTAACGTTGAGGTAAGCTCCGATGCCTCTTTTGCAAAGGTTTATGTAAGTGCAATGGAAGGCATCGAAACCGCAAAGCTTGCGGTTAAGGGTCTCACAAGCGCAACCGGATATATCCGCCGTGAGGTTGGCAAACGACTTCACCTGAGAAAAACTCCCGAGCTTAAGTTCGTTGCCGATGATTCAATTGAAAAAGGTATGAGCATAACCAAAATGCTTGGTGACATTACCGAATAAGGGGTTAATTGAATGAGAATCGACCTTTTGGAAACAGCAAAAGTCTTAAAAGAGAATAATAAAATCCTTCTTTTGTGCCACGCACACCCCGACGGCGATACCCTTGGTAGCGCAACCGCTCTTGCGGCGGCATTGCAGGCAATGGGCAAATCCGTTCAGGTTAAATGCGGCGACTCCATTCCGAAGGATTTCGGTTTTATGTTTGAGGAAATTAAGAGCGAAGAATTTGAGCCGGAGCTTATTGCGGCTATCGATATTGCAGATACAAAGCTCCTCGGCAAAGAATTCGAGGGCATCTACAGCTCAAAAATCAATCTTTGCATCGACCACCACGGCTCAAATATTATGTATGCCGAAAAAGTATGGCTTGAAGCAGAATCCGCTTCAACCGCAGAGATGATTTATCTGTTACTTGAAGCTCTTGAAGCAGAAATCACTCCTCAGATTGCCTCGTGCCTTTTCACGGGCGTTTCAACCGACACAGGCTGTTTCCGATTTTCAAACACAACCGTAAGAACCTTTGAAATTGCTTCAAAGCTCGCCTCTTTCGGTGCCGATACTTATAATATAATTCAGGTTTTCTTTGAAACCAAAACCAAAACTTTTGCCGCACTCGAAAGGCTCGCTCTTGACAGCCTGAGAATGTATTGTTCGGATAAATGTGCGGTAATCTGCGTAACGCAGGATATGTATAAAAAGAGCGGCTCAGACGAAAGCGAAGTTGACCGACTTTCCAATCTGCCAAGACAGATTGAGGGCGTGCTCGTTGGCGTAACAATGCGTGAGCTCAAAGACGGAAACTTCAAGGCTTCGGTCAGAACCCACGGCGACATAGACGCTTCCGCCATCTGCAAAAGACTCGGCGGCGGCGGACATATGGGTGCCGCAGGCTGCACCCTGGGCGGCACAAAGCAGCAGGCAATCAATACCCTGCTCAAAGAAATCCAGGCAGAAATCGATTCATATACAATAAATTAAAAAAAGCACCCGTTTGGGTGCTTTTTTAATTTGTAATTATGTTCTGCGGCGACGGTATATATTACTTTCTCTTCTGGCTTTATTTGATATTTATATAAAAACTACCTTTCCACCATGTCGCCGGCAACCACCAGATATAACCTTTGCCTCTACAATGCAACCGATACCAAATAAGATAGACCAAAACTATAGCAATATATGCCATTTCAAAATATTTATATATGGAAACCAAGCTCATTTCATCGAAATAACCTAATCCTGTAAGCATAAGAATAAATCCGTAAAGTGTCAAGCTCAAATAAAGCAAATAAAATCCTACGATATATTTTCTGCAATTTGAATTCTGAATATACACCTTATCAAAAACATATCCGAACAAACTCTTATATAAAAAGTTATGGCTTTTTCTGTATGTTCGTTTAAATGATTTTGGCTTATCAATAAAAAAGAAAAAATCGAGAACGTTCTTCGTTTCTATATAAACCAAAAAGAGTGCACATAAATTCAATATAAAAATATAACAGCCAACTTCTATGTTCATATCATCACATCCAATTGCAAGTGGGTAACACTATCCTCAGCGTTCCGCAAAAGTCAGCATAGCCGCCGCAATAAACAGAAGAAATTCAGACAGTTTAATAAGATTAATGCGGAAAACACGTTTCTTTCTGTGTTCTCTCAACGCGTTAATATCCTCATCCTTGGGTACACCTGTCAAACGGATTTCATATTTAACACTCGGTAACCACGAATATACATCAAATAAGAATCCGTTGCCCTTATTGAATTTCGGGTTGATTTTTTTGAGGAAATCCGCATCATTCCACTTCTCACGTTTCATGTTAATATGAAAGTACCTTGTGAGAACAATGCATTTTCTGTGGGCTTTTGGTGTTACGGGCTCAAAAACAAGAATAAATCCGAGATAAAGTTTTTTGAGTTGGTATCCCGTGTAATACATCTTTGTAAGATAATCTTCGAATTTATCCAAACGATAGAGTGCAAACGGATAAATCCATACAAGCTTTTTGTTTTTCTTCATTATATTCTTCCAATCAAATCGAACGCAAACGATGCACCGTAAGAAAGCACCGTTGCAACAAGCATACCTATAACGAATCGGTTAACAAAAGGCTTTCTTCTTTTTGCGGCTCTCGCCTCTTCCTTTGAATAATAAAAGAATTCGGTGTTGCCCAATTCGTCTTTCATTTCTTCACACGATGAGCAAAAAAGAGTTTCGTTACCTTTCAATCTTATTCCGCAATACTTACAAAACATAATGCACCATCCTTTATCGCTTTATTTTTGACAGAAAACTGTCCCCCTATGAGAATAATTTTATCCTCTTGTAAAATAAGTGTAAAAAACGGTGCATTTTGTTGCATAAAAATTATTAAGATTTTCTTAAATCATTTATTTCTGATTCTGCCCAATCCAAAAGTATAAGGCTCGGGTTTTCCAAGCTGTTCAGCAGGTGTTTCATCAATTTTATGAATGATTTCAATAAATGTTAGCGTTTGCTCATACATCAGGTCTAAATTGAATTTTTCCATTTCGTGACTTTCGCTCACAACGGTAAGATAATCAGGTGCTGTAACAAGTGCAATTTCGGGTATTCCGACATTTCTGAGCGGCTGCCCTTCGCCGAAATGAAGAATATTGTGTCCGCGAAGAGTAATCGTTCTGACAAGTTTTCTGTCTTTGATGGATTCATAATATATCTCATCCATTTTCTTGTTGCCGGTATACACAAGCTCAACATCAATATCGTTTGTCTGCTGATACACGCCGTCAACATCTTTCCATTCCGTACAGCCGAGATGTTCAACACTCACTCCTGCAACCGCTTTGATGTGTCCCTTTTTGCCGTCCCACATATCGCGGTGGATTTTCAGCCATTTTGATGATGCCTGAATATCATTCTGCTTGAACTCGTGAAGCCTGAAGTGTCCCGTAACGAAAACAAAAATCAGCGTTCTGTTCAGTTGCTTATCTTTGAAATATTTCATCATTTCAAGCATTGCAATCGGTCCGTTTTCTTCAACGCAGTTTGTGCCGTCGGTATGAGTATTGATGATAATTGCTTCTTTACTGTTTTTGCCCTCAATAACAGAGTAAAAGCTTTCTGTTTTGGCATTTTTCTCTTTCTCTGCTAGTAAAGTAAAAGTTACTTTTTGCTTATTATTTGCGGCACGAATCAGCTTTTCGCCTTCTTTTTCGCTCACCCACAAGCACGGAATGCCGAGATATGACTGAATGAACGAAAGATACTGACCCTTAACCATTTCACTGCTCATGCCTTGCCAGATGCATATTATCGCTTTTGCGCCCATTTTCTTTGCAACAGAAAACAGAGGGAAATTAACAAATGAAGTTGCAACGGGGCCTTTGTAATGAGCAGGCAAGCTCAAATCACTTGGGAACGAATTACGCTGATTAAAGGCAACACCCGTAGGTATCTGACCCAGATCGTGCACCTTAACCAAGGCTATTTTATCTTTCACTCCGATAAAGCCGATATGTTTTTCTTTGACCTCAACAATTTCAGCGGTGATGCCCTCTTCTGTAGTTTCACCCGAATACGGCCATTCAGATGAAACTTCAATGCTTTCGTATCCGCTGTCGGTATGAATAACAATTGAAGATTCCTTTGCCTCCCAACGGTCAAAGGAATATCGGTCTGAATAAACCTCAAATCCCATATCATTTATCTCTTTTTTCAGGTAAGAAACAAAATCGTTTTGCCCCTTGCTTCCCGTCAGCCTTGTGCCGAAAGAATTCATTGTGTGTATTCCTTCAAGCAAGCCTTCTTTTGAAATTGAAAAATTCATTTTTATCCCTCACATTTTATCGTTTTGCACCTATATAGGTGCAAAACGATTGTATCATTAACATAAAATAATGTCAACAGATTTCTGCACTCATATAAGAGCAAAGAAAGGGCATTATTATGAATTATGAATACGAAAAAAGATTAGGCTGTCAAATACGATGCCTGCGTGAAAAAAACGGTCTCACCCAAGAACAGCTCTCTGCAAAGCTTCAGGTTAGCGGTTGCGATATAACGCGGAGCGCCTTGGCGAAAATTGAAGTCGGTCAAAGACATCTTTACCCTGATGAAATCAAGCTTATAAAAGAGATTCTTAATGTTAGTTTTGATGAAATATTTATCTGATATATAAAAAATGAAGCTCTTTTCAACAAAGAGCTTCATTTTTTGTCACCATGTTTTGCAGATAATAGCAATTGTTCCGAATGCGGCAAAAGCCAATATGCTTGCCGCAAGCGTTGCAAATGCCGATGATGCAAGAAATGTTACCATCTTTTGTTCCCCTTTGTTTTTGTCTTTCGATAAATAAGTGTTGCGAAAGAGGAAAATTGTTGCATCAAAATAAAATTTTTTTTATTCTTCCATCTGCTTGCCGAGGAATGATGCGGCAATCTGTGCAAGCTTTGTTTCCGTCTGCGTAGGGCAAGAGCCGTTTTCGTGCATAAGCATAACCAATGCACCCGAAACATCGCCGCCGCCAACAATCGGAAATGCAACTGCAGCGTTTTTATCAACGCCCTCAATAGGCTTGAGTCTTTCGCCGTCAACACAGCAAACAAAATTTTCTCTTCTTTCCATAAGCGATTCAAGACTCTGGCTTACTCTGCGGTCAAGCACTTCCTTTTTGGAAACACCCGCGCAAGCAATAACGCCGTCACGGTCCGTAACAACAACGGGAAGCCCCGTGCCCCTGAAAAGAACATCTGCATACTGCGATGTGATGGAAGATAACTCCCCTATGGGTGAATATTTTTTAAAAATAACTTCCCCATCCGAATCCGTATAAATCTCCAACGGGTCGCCTTCACGGATACGCATTGTTCGGCGGATTTCCTTGGGGATAACGACTCTTCCGAGATCGTCAATTCTTCTGACAATACCTGTGGCTTTCATTTTATATCTTTCTCCTTTTTCAGACAAATCTTGATGTTATTGTCTGCGAAAGTATGGGATTTATACTGTGTATTCCAAGAAAGATTGTAGTTGCTTGTTTTTTAAAAATCGATATGTTATGATATTAGAAACTGTTTAAAACAATTGCGGTTAAGGAGATAAAATGATTAAAGAACTCATTCATGACCCGATTTTGCTTGCGAGGAAATCGGAGATTGCAACAAAAGAAGATTTGCAGATAGCGCAGGATTTACTGGACACACTTATTGCCCACAAAGACGGTTGTGTCGGTATGGCGGCGAATATGATTGGTATGCATAAACGAATTATTGCTTTTGATAACGACGGCGCTTATATGGTTATGTTCAACCCCGAGATAATAAAAAAATCGGGACCCTACGATACAGAAGAAGGTTGTCTTTCTCTGCTCGGCGGTCCCCGAAAATGCAAACGTTATAGAGATATAAAAGTACAATGGCAGACGGCTGAATTTCAGTATCGAATCAAAACCTTTACAGGTTTCCCTGCACAGATAATTCAGCACGAAGTTGATCATTGTAACGGAGTTTTGATTTGAAGGTTAAATTAAGATACGGAGATGAGCGATTTGAATATTACTTTGTTAAAAAACAATATTGAAAAAGCTGCTCGGTACGACTTTGAAAACAACAAAGTGTTCGGTTCGGCATATTGTGTTATCCAAGGTCACGATGTGATTTATAAAAAATGTTTCGGAACCGTTTCTGCAGATAATACTCAGTCTGTTACCGAAAACACAATATTCCGCATGGCTTCTATGACAAAGCCTGTTACGGCAGCGGCAATACTTATTCTTATTGAACGGGGACTTCTTTCTCTTGATGATAAAGTATCCGAATTTTTGCCTGAATTTAAAGATATCCACATCACACAAATTACACAGGACGGTCTGACGGATTTGGGCAAAGCACACAATGAAATTACTGTTTGTAATCTGCTTACGCATACTTCGGGAATCGGCAGTGATCCTCTGAAGGAGCAGAAAATGACTTATAAAGACAGAAAAAGCATTGATTCCGCAGTTGATTTCTTTGCAAAAATCGGTCTGGATTTTGAACCGGGTACAAAACAACAATACAGCCCCTTTGCCGCTTTTGACGTATTGGCGAAAATCATTGAAAAAGTTAGCGGAACAGTTTATCACGATTTTTTAATGCAGGAAATTTTTGAGCCGTGCGGTATGGTGAACACCACGTTTAATCCCACAAGGGAGCAATGGAAAACAATGATTGCCATGCATAATAAGGTTAACGGCAAAATCTGCGATGAGAAAATGAATTATGACTGTGTTTTCTCCGATTTCCCAAAAACACATTATCTCGGCGGAGCAGGGCTGGTATCAACACTTGCCGACTATTCGGAGTTTGCAAAAATGCTTCTGAATAACGGAAAAACATTGACAAAACAGATTATCGGCGAAGATACGCTGAAGCTTATGCGCACGCCTTTTGTTTCCGAAGAAATAATGCCTTCAAGCGAAAGATGGGGGCTCGGTGTCAGGGTGATAGTCAGAGAAGATTATGAAAATTTACCGCTCGGAGCTTACGGTTGGAGCGGAGCTTACGGTACGCATTTCTGGATTGACCCCACAAACAATATTGCTGCTGTGTATATGAAAAATTCTCTTTTTGACGGCGGAGCCGGAAATGAATCTGCACGCAATTTTGAAAAAGCAGTGAGCGATTCGTTAATCTTATAAAATACAAGACAAACATTTTATAGAAGTATGCTTCTTGCTCTTTTTATTTTAATGTGATATTATAATTTCAGTTAATATGATTGGAGTATCATAATGAAAGATAAATCAACCCTGGTTTTTACGGGCGATATCGGATTTGACCGATATATGTTTGGCAAATGGAACGATGAAGAGCTGATTTCGGGCGAAGTGCTTGATTTTCTGCACAGTGCAGACCACGTTATTGCAAATGTTGAGGGACCCGTTGCTCCCGTTGAGCAAAACACAACAAAAGACGGTGTTCAGCAGCTTCTGCACACGATTGACCCCGCCGCCGTAAAAGTTCTCAACAAAATGCACGCCGACATCTGGAACATCTGCAACAACCACATTATGGATGCGGGCGAATTCGGCATTAAAAGCACTCTTGAAATCGCAGAAGAAAACGGAGTGCAGACAATCGGTGCAGGAATGAATATTCACGAAGCAAGAAAGCCCGTTATTCTTAACGAGGCGGGCGGCATCGGTATGTTCGGCGTAGGTTATCAGCGTGCCTGCCGAAAAGCAGATGAAAACAAAGCGGGTTGCTACAGCTGGAGCGACCTTGATGAGATTCAGAATACAATAAACGAAATCAAAAAGATCTGCCGCTGGTGCATTGTTGTTGCTCACGCGGGCGAAGAATTCACACCACTGCCCTCACCATACACAAGAGAGCGTTACCGCAAATATCTTGAAATGGGTGCCGATATAGTAGTCGGTCATCACCCGCATGTTCCGATGAACTACGAAACCGTTGGTGACAAGGTTATCTTTTATTCACTCGGTAATTTCATTTTTGATACAGATTATCAGCGTTCACAGTTCAACACAGAGCTTGGCTTGCTTGTGAAAATCAATTTCAGTGAAAATGAATTTTCGTGGGAGCCAATGGGTCTTGAAATTATCCGCGGCGAAGAGCATATAGTTAAAGCTCCTCTGCCGAGAATTTTCACGGATGTTCAGGAAGAAGAATTCAATCTTCTCTCCCCCCTCTCTGCAAAAATGCACATTGCCGCCACAAAGCGTCAGATGACATATCTTAATCCCGAACGCTTTAAGAATGCAACCGAAGAAGAATGGGCAGAGCATTTTGCCGAGCCTCTGAGAACGGGAAGAGTTCCCGGCGAAACGCTTGATTTCTTTATTCTTTGCCCCCTTGCAGAAAAAGAAAAAGAGAAAGCCTGGGAAAAGAGTAAACTCGAAGAAGTAAAACAGTATATTTTAGAACAAATGTAAAAAAACCACCGCTTAAGCGGTGGTTTAATTTTATTTTATTAACTTATCGACATCTGCAAGGCGGAGTCTTTTTGAAACAACATATGTCTTATAATCTCCGTCTGCTTTCTTTTCGCCGAAAGCACCGTAGGTTGAGGTAACAATTGTTCCGTCATCAAAAACAACATTACCGCAGTAGCCCGTATCGGCATTTGCGGAAAGCATAGGCTCAGTCTGCTTTTTGAGATATGTGTGGGCAAGCTTTATTCTGTATTGACCCTCTCTGCCGTTTTTGTGGTCATCATATGTGCCGACCCAGGCAACCCAGCCCTCGCTGAACCAGTTTTTCATATGTTCAACGGAATACTTTTCAATTTTTTCTTTATCTCTTTCGATGGAACGGAATGTTATGAAAAGTCTGCCGTCGGGAGTATAATCCGCTTTATGGCGTTCACCGTTGAGTGCTGAAGGAACAAAAACGGGCTTTGACCAGGTTTTGCCCTCATCCTTTGAAAATGAAAGAATTGAGTTGTATCTCTTATTGTTGCAACGCGCAATAAGGCAAAGCTCATCACCCTTTCCGCAATCGGAACGAACAACCTCAACCTCGCACATATTGGCCTTTTTCTCAATGCTTCTGTGCTTTGCAAAATAAGGCTCGGGCTTACTCCATACGGGTTTTCCGTTTTCAAACGAAAGAATTGTTTTGTAGTTTATAAATCTTCTGTCGTGGAAGAAAGCCATCCATTTATCAACAAACTTTCCGTTTTCCTTAAGTCTTGTGAGAGATGCCATTGCAACGATGGGAATAACGGTAACCTCGTCTTTTTTGCCAAAGCAGAGTTCAAACTCTGTCCAGGTTTTACCCTCGTCATCGGAGAGCGAGAAATTGAAACCGCCGATTGTGCCCTTACCGTCGCGCCAATCGGGATTGCCGCAGATAAGAAGGATTTTATCGGGAGTTCCGTCTGAAAATTCAAGACGGTAAACGGTGGGAGTTTCTCTTGATGTTTCCCACGATTTGGGCTGATTCTCAATTGTTCCGGGATATGTGATACCGCCGTCAAAGCTTATCTTGCTTCGAACCGCACCCTTGCCGTGACCCGAGGGGTAAACATCAAGAATGCTGCCGTCTTTGAGCAGAATGGCATCGGGATGGCCTATGTAGTCAAGTCCGTTATCAACAACCGAGGTTTCATAAAGATATTTAAGCTCATCGGGTGTGTTTTCGGGCATAACATCGAGCCTTACAAGCGGAATGGAATAATTGCCCGCGCCGTTGCCGAAATAATATTTCTCAGATAGTTTTTTAAACATACCGTTCTCTCCAGTTATCATATTTTTGAAGCGAGATATGCCGCTCCGAGTTTGTTTGCATCATTTCCCATAAGAGCTTTTTCAACCTTTACGCCGCAAAAGCTTTTCATAAGCTGAGTCTGCAAGCGTTTGTTGATTTCATCGGTTATATATTTTTCGTTCATTATTCCGCCGCCCGCAACAATCAGAGCGGGGTTGAAAATATAAACAAGGTTTTTAAGACCGATAACGATTTCATCAATCCATTCATCGATGATTGTTCTGATTTCGGGATTGTCAAAACCTGCAAAAACCTCTCTGCCGTTCATTTCTCTGCCGAGTTTTTCGCCGACAGCCTCTGTCAATGCTTTTGCGGAAGCATAAGCTTCATAACAGCCTTTACTGCCGCAGGTGCACGGCTTTCCGTCAGGGTGTGTTATCATATGACCGAATTCACCCGCAGAAAACGAACTGCCCGTAAAGAGCTTTCCGTTCATAAAAACAGCTCCGCCGATACCCGTGCCGTAAGTGAGGCACACAAAATCGCCGCACCCTTTTGCGGCACCGAAAACCGCTTCGCCGATTGCCGCCGAATTAACATCGTTTTCAACCGCCGTGGGAATACCCGTTTCGGATTCGATGATTTCTTTTATCTTTGTGCCCGTGTAACCGGGAATGCTGTCGGTTGCATAAATAATTTCGCCCTTTACGCTGTTAACCTGACCCGCAGTTGAAATTCCTATTCTGTCAATACCGCTGCAGCTTCTGATAATTTCAAGAATTCTCTCAATTATTCTTCTGCCGCCCTCGTGAGCATTGGTGGGAATTGATTTCTTTTCGGTAAGATTGAAATTTTCATCGCAAAAGGCATATTTTATTTCTGTTCCGCCTATATCGAAAGCAAGAATTTTCATCTGCTTTCCTCCAAAGCCTTAACGAAGCGTTTGGTAATATCCATAGGTCTTGTGATTGCTGTGCCCACAACTGCGGCATATGCTCCGCTTTCAAAAGCTTTTACAAGCTCATCGGGAGCCCAGATTCCGCCCTCTGCAATAACGGTTGCACCAAGCTCTTCCTTATATCTCTTCATAAGAGTGAAATCGGGCAGAGGAGTGCCCTTGGTGTAAGGCGTATAACCGCTCATTGTTGTGCCGAGCAAATCAAAACCGAGTTCAAGCGCAAGCTTGCCCTCTTCGAAGCACGAAGTATCCGCCATAAAGAGCTGGTCGGGATATTTTGCACGGACTTCTCTGAAGAATTCTTCAAACGAAACTCCGCCGGGTCTTGTTCTGTTTGTTGCGTCAACCGCAATAATATCGCAGCCGATTTCAACAAGCGCATCAACTTCTTTCATCGTGGGAGTGATGTAAACATCGCTGTCATCATACACTTCCTTGATGATTCCTATAATCGGCAGGCTGACTCTTTCTCTGATAGCCAGAATGTCAACAACAGTATTTGCCCTTATGCCCACGGCACCGCCGAGAGCTGCGGCATAAGCCATTTTGCTCATTATGTAGCTGTCATATAATGGCTCTGTTGACAGGGCTTGGCAGGAAACGATAAGTCCTCCCTTGATTTGATTGAGTATTTCTTTATTTGTTTTCTTTTCCATAAACGAAATTATATCACGAATTCTTTTTCAATTCAATATTTTTTAATAGAATTCTTTCATATCGTCAAGCCTTAAAAGCATAGGCTTAAGACCCATTGCCGCACCAGTATCAATATTAATCCAGGTGTCTGTGAAAACGGCTCTGCCTTTATATTCTTCACCGTAGCACACGGTTGGAGTGTGACCGAAAACGGCTGTTACTCCGTCGAAATATTTCGTATTGATATCAGGTCTGTTCCACAGCAATTCATGCGGAGTATATTCATTGAGCTTTTTATCTTTTCTGAAATTGCCCAAGCCGCTGTGGGTAAGAATAAAATCTCTGCCGTTTACCGAAACAGCTTCAATCAGCGGAGCTTCTTCAAGATATTCAAAGATATATTCAAGCTCGCTTCCCCGCATTATTTTCAATGCATCAACAGTTTTCTGCCCTCCGTTTGCAATCCAGGATGAATATGCATCAAGCTTGCTTCCCGTTAAATCATCTATTGATTTTTCGGTGATTTCATCAAAAATAAATCTGCTTGCGAGCATCATTGATTCGTGATTGCCGAGAATAAGCTGTGCATTCGGCTGAAGCATAAGCCACCTGAGAATTTTTATACCGTCATCACCGCGGTCAATAACATCGCCCAACACATACAAAAAATCATCTGCCGAAAAGTTAACCGATTCAAGCATTTCCCTGAATTTTTCAAGCGGGTATCCGTGAATATCTGAAGTTACATAAATCATTTTATTATCCTCCCAGCGCAATATCAAGCGCCATCATCAAGGTAAATCCCACGCAAAAAGCCGTGCATTCTTTAACCGATGTTTCATTTATAAGCTCATCGATAACAACATATATCATTGTGCCTGCCGCAAAAGCAAGAAGATACGGCAAAATCGGAACAATGATACCTGCCGCCGCAACCGTTAAAACCGCCGCCAGAGGCTCGGCAATTCCCGAAATCACACCGCATATGAACGATGCCGATTTTTTGTAGCCCGCCGCATTGACGGGCAGAGAAATAATTGCTCCTTCAGGCAGATTCTGAATTGCAATACCCAGAGAAAGCGCAAATGCACCCGCCACAGATATATCCGTGCTTCCCGAAAGCAAGCCCGCATAAACCGCACCAACCGCCATTCCCTCGGGAATGTTATGCATTGCAACAGCAAAAACAAGCATTGCGGTTTTGCCGGGCTTTTCCGTTCCGATTCCGTTTGCATTGATTTTACTGACAAAAAAGTCAAGTCCTATAAGCAAAAACACGCCCAACCAGAAACCGATAACCGCAGGAACAAAAGAAAACTTTCCGAGTGAGGCAGAGCGCTCGGTTGCGGGAATCAGCAAACTCCACACACTCGCCGCAGTCATCACTCCCGCCGCAAAAGCGGTCAGTTTTTTGTTGCAAAATGTATTTTGTTTTTTACTGTTTATGAAAAATACGCAGGCAGCCCCCAAAGATGTTCCGATTAACGGCAGCAGTATGCCCGCAATAACGGATAAGTCCAAATTCTGCACCTCTTTCAAAAATGTTCTCATTTTCAGCCTATTCTTTTTTTGAAAAAAGGTGCAAAAAGCGGGGTTTCCCCCGCTTCGAATCAAATCATATCATTAACAATTTTATCTGCTCTTGAGCCTTTTTCTTCAACAGAGAAGCTAGCCATCAGTTTTTCAACCTCAAGTCTCGATTCCTCTGAATAAAGGTCTTCAATGCAAGATGAACGGTATTCCGAATAAACACTTTCGCCCTTATCGTCAAGATTTTCTTTCATTACGGCAAAAACGCAGTCGTCATAAACTATAATATCAACGCTGTTATCGTTCATTGCATAAACCTTGTCAAAAAATCCTTCGGGATATCCGTCAGAACCTTTTTTGAGAATCACGGATGCCGATGCGCTGTATCCCAAAGTCTGCACCGTTGTTGAAAAACTGTCGGCGCTGTCGATTGCCGCTGCCGATATTCCGTCAAATTTTGTGAGAAGCTCCGTTTTTTCTTTTTGTGAAATCTGTTTGCCGTCTGCCGTATAAAAATATTCGCACACCGCACGGAAGCAAACATAGTTTTCGTGAAAATAATCCTGAACTACCGATTCCGACTCCGCATCATCAGTTCCCTTATCGTAAACGGAATCAAAAATTACATCGGAATAAGCCTGCGTTGTGTATATCTTCGTCAAGGTCTGCTTTGAAACGCCAATCTCATTATAGTGGTTTTTAAAACGAACCCAAAGATTGTTTACCGTTTCAGAAACGCCCACTTTATCCGAAACAGAAAGGCTCAACTGCAGATTTCTGAACATGGTGTTTATTGCAACATACTCTCTGCATTTCTCGGTTGCCGCAGTTTTCACCTCATCTTTTTTCGGCTTTTCCGAAAGTCCGTAGTCTGCGGGACGCGAAACAACCTTATCCAGATAATATGCAAAAATTTCGTTATCAATTTCTGCCCCTGAAATAACAAGAACAGTTTTATTGCTCTGTGTGCAACCGCACGCAGATATAATCAATATCATCGCAAGAAGCAATGCAACAAATCTTTTCAAGAGTTTTCCTCCTTACCGAAATCTGATTATAATTATATCATATTTTTTCATTTTAATCAATGTTAATAAAAAAACCGATAAAAATTTTAAAAAACTCTTTATTCCAAAAAACAAATGATGTATAATGATTGTGTATCAAATTTTATCAGGAGTGACTAATATGGAAAAAATCAAACTTTTCATCGCCGGCGACGAATATAATATTTCAACCGATAACGACCTTGATTATGTTGCTCAGCTTGGTGCAGAGCTTGACAGCAAAATCAGCACTCTTATGCGTGAAAACGCAAGAATATCCGTTACTCAGGCAGCTATTGTTACCGCACTTGAATATGCGGATGCTGCCAAAAAGAGCGAAATGACTTCAGAAAATCTCCGCGGTCAGATTCAGGAATATCTTGAAGATGCCGCAAGAGCAAGAACAGATGCCGAAATTTCAAAGCGTGAAGCAGAAAGACTTGCAAAAGAGCTTGCTTCTGCAAAGGCAGCAAAATAATGTCTGAAATTCTTGCACCTGCAGGTAGTTTCGATGCCGTTGTTGCCGCAGTAAGATGCGGAGCAAATGCTGTTTATCTTGGCGGAAAAGCCTTTAACGCAAGGCGTAATGCTTCAAACTTTTCCGAAGATGAGCTTGCAAAAGCGGTTGAATACTGCCACCAAAGAAATGTTAAGGTTTATATGACTCTTAACACCCTCATCGGCGACGGTGAGCTTGAAAGTGCATATGAAGCAATCGAGTGTGCCTGCCGAATCGGTGCAGACGCACTCATTTTGCAGGATCTGGGGCTTGCCGCAATTGTCAGGCAGGCCGCTCCTTCCATGCCTCTTCACGCTTCAACACAGATGTCCGTGCAAAGTGCGGAAGGTGTTGAAATTCTTGAAAACCTGGGATTCTGCCGTGCCGTTGTTCCGAGAGAACTTTCCGAAAAAGAAATAAGAACAATTTCCGAAAAGACCAACGCAGAGCTTGAAGCTTTCGTTCACGGTGCTCTTTGTATGTGCGTTTCGGGTCAATGCCTTATGAGCTCCGTGCTCGGGGGCAGAAGCGGCAACAGAGGTCTTTGCGCCCAGCCCTGCCGCTTGCCTTTCGGAGTTAATTCAAAAGGCGGAAACAATCTGAGCCTTAAGGATTTGTCTCTTGTTGAAGAGCTTGACCGAATGAAAAAAGCAGGTGTATGCTCATATAAAATTGAAGGCAGAATGAAAAGACCCGAGTATGTTGCCGCAGCCGTAACCGCCTGCAAAAACGCAAAAGAAAATAAACCTGATGAAAAAATCAGTTCCTCCCTGCAAGCCGTATTTTCCCGTTCGGGCTTTACAAAAGGTTATTTTGAAAGCAAACTCGGCAAGGATATGTTCGGCACCAGACGCAAAGAAGATGTTGAAAGTGCCTCGGGTGTTCTCAATGAGCTTTCAAAGCTATATGAAAAAGAAAATCCGCTCATTCCCGTAAGCTTCAGATTAACTTTCAAAAAAGATGTCCCTATGTCACTTGAAGCTTCCGCATTGGGAAAGTGCGTTGTTTCGGTCAGCGAAAATTGCCCCGCAACCGCATTAAACAAGCCTTTAAGCAAATCCGAACTTTCGGAAAGACTTTCAAAATGCGGCGGAACGCAGTTTTATGCAAATAATATTGATATAGATTTCGAAGAGGGTCTTAATGCATCCGCAGGTGCAATAAACGCACTGCGCAGGCAGACTCTCGCCGAACTTGAAGATAAATTCTGCGAAAACTCTTCAAAAGAATTCAATAATAATAAATATACATTTAATAATTATATCTCCAGAAGTTACGGATTGCGTGCAAGATTTTCAAGTGAAGAGCAGATTCCCGAAGATTTAAGCGGCATTTCAACCGTAATTCTTCCTCTTGATGTTTCCGTTGAAACAATAAAAAAATTAAAAGCATCGGGAATTGAATCTGCTGCTGAAATCCCCTGCGGAGTATTCTCGAATTCACAGAAATACATTGACCGCCTTGTTGAACTCAAATCACACGGTCTTGATTTTGCCTGTGCATCTAATATCGATGGCATAGGAATAGCGAAAAAAGCGGATATTCCGTTTATCAGCGGTTTCGGAATGAATATTTTTAATTCCGTTGCAATTGATGAAATTCAGAAACTCGGCGCTGAAGATTGCCTTGTTTCTTGTGAACTGCCTTTATCTGCTGTTTCAAAGCTTGGCGGAAATTTGCCCAGAGGCATTTTTGCTTACGGAAGAATCCCGCTTATGTTAACCCGAAATTGCCCCGTTAAAAATAAGCTTTCCTGCGCGGAATGCAAAGGCAAAAGCTTTCTTGTTGACAGAATGGGTGTTGAATTCCCCGTGGTATGCGGCAACGGCTGCAGCACCGTGCTCAATTCAAGACCCGTGTGGCTTGCAGATAAAATGCAGGATATCCGCAACGTTGACTTTGCTCTTCTTTATTTCACAACAGAGAGCAAAAAGGAATGTTCTGATGTTATAACCGCATATAAAAAAGGCTGTTCTCCTGACGGAGAATTCACCAGAGGGCTGTATTATAAGGGCGTTTTGTAGCATAAAACACAATATATATAATGTATATTGTTACAAACCACAATTCCGATAAAAAAATTGGATATTCATAAAAAAAGTGCTTGACTGCATGAGGTGTTTGTGATATGATAATTCTACCTCTGCAGAAGGGTTCTTTTTTTGTGCCCGGAAATAAATTGTTACGCAGAGGGAGGCCTGAGCTCTGCCTTGGGTTGCCTGATAGACCCTAAGGAGGGCAAATTATTCCGAAAATGGAGGTGCCGCACATGGCTGCTAACGGTAAAAGAGTTAAGATTACCCTTTCTTGCACCGAATGCAAACAGCGTAATTACAACACAATGAAAAACAAGCAGAACACACCCGACAGGCTGGAAATGAACAAGTACTGCCGTTTCTGCAAGAAACACACAGTTCACAAAGAAACAAAGTAAGCGGGAGGATTAACCAATGGCTAAGAAAGAAATTTCCCAAGCTGCAGAAAAGGTTGCCGCCGCTGAAAAGAGCAAAGAAAAGAAGCCTGCAAATCCCAACGGTAATATTTTCGTGAGAGCCGGCAAGGCAATCAAAAAGTTCTGCAAGGATCTCAAGGGCGAGATCAAAAAGATTGTTTGGCCCGATGCCAAAACAGTTCTTAAATCCACTGCTGTCGTACTCGCAGTTGTTATTGCATGTTCAATAGTAATCGGCGTTATCGACTGGCTTCTTTCAGGCGGAATTTCGCTTCTCGAAAGAGGTGCGGAAGCACTCGCTGCAAAAGAAGAAACCACAACAGCTGCAAAAGCTGCAGTGATGTCTCTCAGCAACTATTTCATAGGCTGAGTCAGGAGGAATCAAGATGTCTGTTGACACAAGATGGTATGTAGTTCATACCTACTCCGGATACGAAAACAAGGTTGCGACCAATATTGAAAAAATGGCCGAAAACCGCAAAATGCAGGATCAGATTCTTGAAGTTAAGATTCCTGTCGAAATCGTAACCGATGCCGAGAAAAAGAAAGAGGTTGAGCGCAAGCTTTTCCCCGGCTATGTTCTCGTTAAGGTTGCCGTTTGGCCCGATAAGGATAACCGCCCCGCAATGAGCGATGAGGCTTGGCTTCTTATCAGAAACACCAGAGGCGTTACCGGTTTCGTTGGTCCTGAAAACAAAGCAATCCCCCTTACCGACGAAGAAGTTATCAGGCTCGGAGTCGAGAAGAAAACCGTTGAAGTTTCATACAAGGTTGGCGACAGCGTCAATATCATTGATGAGCTTTTCGATGGCTTTACGGGTATTGTTGAAGAACTGGACGTTGACAATAATATGGTCAAGGTTTCAGTAGCACTCTTTGGCAAAGACACAACAGTTGAGCTTGAGCTTGACCAGGTTGAGCTTGCCGAATAAAACACGGTAATTTGAGGGCTATGCCCTTTCAAATTTAGCGTTCGGAAGAACGCAGTCGCCCGCATTAAGCGTGTCGGCTTCGTGGGAGGAGCAAAAAATGATTGCTCCGCAATTTACCACATTTTATGGAGGTTATTAATTATGGCACAGAAAGTTGTCGGCTTAATTAAGTTACAGATTCCCGCAGGTAAAGCCACTCCGGCTCCCCCTGTAGGTCCTGCCCTCGGTCAGCACGGCGTTAACATTATGTCCTTCACAAAGGAATTCAATGAGCGCACCAAGAACGACATGGGTCTTATCATCCCTGTTGTTATCACAGTTTATGCAGACCGCACATTCAGCTTTATCACAAAGACACCGCCCGCTGCAGTTCTTATCAAGAAGGCTTGCGGAATCGAAAGCGGTTCGGGCGTTCCCAACAAGACCAAGGTTGCAACAATCACACAGGATCAGATTCGCAAGATTGCTGAGACAAAGATGCCTGACCTCAACGCAGCTTCAGTTGAAGCAGCAATGAGCATGATCGCAGGTACAGCTCGCAGCATGGGCGTTACAGTTACTGATTGATGCACACTGTGGGAGGAAAAATCCGATTTAACCACATGATTGGGAGGAATTTATTAACATGAAACACGGAAAGAAATATAACGAAAGTGCAAAGCTCGTTGAGAGAGCAACTCTCTACGATCCCGCTGATGCACTTGAGCTTGCAGTAAAGACTGCAAGTGCAAAATTTGACGAAACAGTTGAAGTACACGTT
>JAZOVH010000051.1:0-3960 GCA_045658585.1 Acutalibacteraceae bacterium
AATTAACGGTACCGCGGTATTCCGTTGCGATAAAGAATGGATGATCGAAGCAATCAGAAATATAATCAAAAATGCTTGCGAACATACCGATAACAATGGTAAAATCACCGTTTCAGTTTCACAAAGCGAACGCTCGGTTACACTTGTTATTGAAGATAACGGCGGCGGAGTACCGAAAGAACAACTCCCGCTTTTGTTCAACCGTTTTTACCGTGCGGATAATGCCGCACCCGAAAGTGCAGGTATAGGTCTTGCGATTTCCAAGGCGATTTTTGAAAAACATCACGCAACCGTTACCGCCGAAAACGGCAAAGACGGCTTGAAGATTACAGCGTGTTTTCCGTTGATAAACGCAAATTTGAAAATGTAAAGTCCGAAGATTTTCTTCGGATTTTTTCTTATCTTACGAAATTGTAAGGTTATCGTCACCAATTTGAAAGATTAAGGTTTTATAATAAAGTCATCAAAGATGAAAAGGAGCGATTTTATGAATATCATCGAATGTGTAGATTTAAGAAAAGAATACTTAAGCGGTGAAAATATTGTTAATGCCGTTGACGGAATAACCGTTGCTTTTGAGCAAGGTGAATTCTGTGCAATAACAGGTCCCAGCGGTTCAGGCAAATCAACACTTCTCCACGTTTTGAGCAGTCTTGAAAACCCCACAAGCGGCGATGTTATTTATAACGGCAAAAAACTTTCAGGATATAACGACAATCAGCTTTCCGTTCTTCGCCGCAGACGTTTCGGGTTCGTGTTTCAGGCATATAATCTCGTTCAGGAACTGACGGGATATGAAAATATTGTTCTGCCCGTTATGCTCGACAAGAAAAAGGTTGATGAGGCATATATCAACAAGGTTATTGATGTTCTCGGAATTGGAGACAGACTTGAACATCTTCCGTCAGCGCTTTCGGGCGGTCAGCAACAGAGAATCGCCATTGCCCGTGCACTTGCTAACAAGCCTTCAATTCTTTTCGCCGACGAACCTACGGGTAATCTTGACGGTAAAAGCGGACGAGAGGTTCTTTCACTTCTCAAATATGTCAGCAAAGAATTCGGAATCACACTTATTCTTGTAACCCACGATCTCAATGTAGCAGAGCAAGCAGAGAGAATCATCTCGATTGAAGACGGCAAAATCGTTCGTGACACAAAGGCGGGAGTTTAAGCAATGAACAAGAAAAAACTCACCGTCAACCGCCTTGCAATGGGTAACCTCAAAGCAAGAAAAAAGCAGTATACCTTAATGATAATCGGCATTGTTCTTGCGATGATTTTTTCATCCGGAGTAATGTTCTTTGTTTTCAGCGCATTGTCATCATTTAATGAACTGGATAAGTTGAGCTTCGGAAATCAGGATGCCGTTCTGATGAATGCACAGTACTATAATTTTGACCGTGCAATAGAAAATGACCTCATAGACGATTATTCTTTTGCCCATGCTATCGGCTACGGTTTTAACGAAGAAACGGGTGAAGAAAGCGGTTCGCTTATGGCGTGGTATGATGAAGATGCCTATGAGCTTTCTTATGTCGGACTTCGTGAAGGAAGATTTCCTGAAAAGAAGGGCGAAATAGCCTTTGAACGGGATGCGCTTGTCCGAATGAAGCTCAACGCTCAAATCGGCGACCAGATAACTCTCACCGTTAAAACACCAAAATCCGAAAATTATCTTTCGGAAACGGTTGAAAAAACATATACACTCGTCGGCATTCTTCATGATAAACGCAGCAATCTTGAAAGCGAGTTTTCTTTGAACGTTGACCAGTTTGATTATCCTGCAATAATGCTCAGTCCCGAAGAAAAAATCGAAAAAGGCGGCGAAGAGCGCCTTGTAGCTTTTATCGATTATGCAGGCAAGAATGATTTCGATACCCAATGGCATATAACCCAAGCCATTCTTTCTGAAATGGAAGAAAGAGGGCTTGTTGATAATGAGGCTGTAAACGGCACAATTCCTCCATCGAAAATAATTTATTCCAATGCAGGTAAGCATTTTTCAACACAAAGCATACAGAACACCGAAGAAAATATCCGCATGACAACAATTCTTGCTGTTGTTCTGACAACCGTTCTTCTGCTCGCTTCTTGCGTAGGCATTGTCAACGCATTCAATTCTAATCTTCAGGAACGCAGAAAGCAGATAGGTATGCTCCGTGCGGTCGGTGCAACAAAACGGCAGATAGTCAAAGTTTTCGGCAGAGAAGCCATGATAATCAGCCTTTGTGCAACTCCCTTGAGCCTCTTGATTTCATATTTTGCTGTAAAAATCATTATTGGATTTATGGGTGAAGGCTTTGTTTTTATCCCCGAGTGGTGGGTGCTTATAGTCTGCGGATTATTCGGTATAATCTGCGTTATGGCTGCGGCATTGATTCCGCTGATTCGTGCATCAGCTGTTTCTCCCATGCAGGCAATCAGAAACATTGATTATTCACGCAAAATGAAGAATAAACGTGTTAAATCCCAAACGAAATTCAATGCTCCGAACCTTATAGCTTCCCGAAATCTTATGTTCAGAAAGGGTAGACAAATTGGTGTCAGTTTTATTCTTGTTGCGACTATTATTATTTCGGGATTTGGGTTTGCTTTTATTGGAAAAGAGGCTGAAAGAATCGATTCTTTCTACAACGATTATGATTATGCATTTGAAAGCAGCGGAGGAACTGTAGGTTCAAATATATTCAACTGCAAATGGGGTGTCAAGTATTCCGATTTCAGCGAAAGCGTGAAGCAGGAAATACTTTCCCTTCCTTACGTCAAAACAGTAGGAGGAATAAAATCCTGCATGGCAAATATTGTTTTTGACGGTGAATTATCGGATTATATGAGACTTGTTTCGATGTATTACGGAAACTCATATGGTCATAGCTACGAAACAGAAAGTATAGATACATACGAAGAGTATGTAAATCAGCTTACGAAATCAAAAAACAAAAGATATATTGCTTTCAGTAATGAGGTTTTCGGCGGCAAGGATTTTTATTCATCCGAGATCCACAGCTTTGAACCAAGCGATATTGAAGAAATAGAAAAATATGTAACCGACGGAAAAATCAATATTGATAAGCTCAACTCAGGTGAAGAAATTATTCTTTTTGCATCGCAGAAAATAGGATACAGATTTGAACCCTATGAAAACGGAGATGGTTTCAGCGGAGGCGTTATTGATATTTCTGACGGCATAAAAGAAGAGGATGCACCTTATATCGGAGAAACCGCAGAACTGAGCTATAAAGCAGGCGATGTTGTTAATATCAGCGTGCTTTCAAGCGATATAACGCCGCAGGAATTGACCGATGATGTACTTGTTCCCGATGATATAAAAGCGAATAATAAGCAGGTAAAAATCGGTGCAATAGTCAGCGATATTCCCCAAAATGCAAGATGGGTTCAGGAAATGAATTTTCTTACCACCAACAGCGGAATGAATCATTTTTATGAAAATCATCCTTATCTTAATATGTATGTAACTCTGAAAAGCGATTGCACCGAAGAAGTTGATGGAGAAATGACATATATTCTCAATCAATATACATCGGGCAACGGCTATCGCATCTATTCAAAATTCCAATCCAACCAAGAAAACAGAAACACGATAATTGCTCTTTATATCATTATCATATCTGTTGTTATTCTGTTTTTCTCAACTGCGGCAAGCATAATCAACAATTCATTGACCGCTCAAATCCGTGAAAGCAAGAGAGAAATCGGAACTCTGCGTGCAGTCGGTGCAAGTGCAAGAGAGCTTACGCAGTCGTATTTCAGACAGCTTCTTTCAATGTTCGGTTGGGGATGCGGTGTCGGTTTTGGCTTATATACCTTCATCTGGATTCTTATGTATTTTGCTGCAAAATCAACGAACATAAGTTTTGATTACAAATATCAGATCTGGCAAGCGGCTCTCATATGTATTGCCCTGCTTGCGGTTTGTTTTGTTAATCTTTATTCCAAAGT
>JAZOVH010000052.1:0-34844 GCA_045658585.1 Acutalibacteraceae bacterium
GATTTATTACATTCAGACCGGCGGCGGCAGACGCAGAGGTATCTCCACTCCCTTCGGCACATCATTCATTCAGAAGGATACAGCAGGCATCGGCGCTCTCGGCGATATCGGCTGCTATTCACTTGATATGGTTCTTAATTCAATCGGCTATCCCAAGCCGCTCACAGTTTCAGGCTACAAATCTGATTTCTTCGGCAAGAGCCCCAACTATGAGCATCACGATGTTTTCGGCGTTGACGACTTTGCAGCAGCATTTGTTCGTCTTGAAGGCGGCATCATTCTTGACTTCAGAATCGCTTGGGCAATGAACCTTGACACACCGGGTGACACAATCATCATGGGTACAAAGGGTTCGGTAAGAGTTCCCTCAACAGAGTGCTGGAACGGTTCAATCGGCGGTCCCCTCGTTATCTATCATGAAATCGCAGGCGAGCAGATTGTAACCTACATTCCCATGAAGAAGAACGATGTAGATTGCTTCGATATCAAGATTCGTTCATTCATCGATGCAGTTAAGGAAGGCGGCGAAGCTCCCGTTCCCTGCAGCCAGATTCTTTATAATCAGGCTATTATCGACGGTATTTCCCGTTCGGCAGAGCTTGGCAGAGAAATTGAAATCGAAATCCCCGAAATCTAAAATCACAAATAAAAACACCCCGAGTTTTCGGGGTGTTTTTTTATTTAAAACTTTGTTATAGTGCCTGCATCATAAGCAAACGGCTTGAAGCCTGCTTCAATTGCGGGGCTGTTTTCTGCAAGAGTGAAATCTCTGTTTTCTGCATCCTTAAACAAAGGATTCTCAAGAACAGCATTATTATAATAGCCTCTTAACTTCATTATAACAAGCGATTTTCTTTCAAAGAATCCCATTGAATCGCCCGAATAAACATTGCCGCCGTGCTTATAATCCCAGTAAAGATTGCTGTCATCAACAAACCAATCTTTTTCTGTTGTGAGGGCATACATTGTTGCGTTATCGGTAACCAGAATATTGTTGGAAAGCGTAAGCGAATTATGCTCTTCATTTCGTGTTATTCTGAAAGCACCTTCTTCACCGAATGCAAAAATATTGTTTCGGATAATGTTGTCTTTACCGTAGTGCTGATGGAAGGTCTGCGATGAGCAATCATAAACAAGGTTGTTTTCAACGAGCATACCGCTTGAGCCTTCATCAAGATAAATGCCCCAGCCGCCGTAGCCGTAGGCACCTTCGTCACAGCCTACATTATAAATAACATTTCCGCTGATAACCGTATCGGGCTGAACTCCGAGAGTGTAAATTCCGCCCATATCGGAAAGCCAGGCATTACCAATGTTATAAATAAGGTTATTGCAAATCTTTATTTTGTTTGTCGGATGCTCTGTGTAGCCCCAATTCCAGCCAACAGAAACGCCTGTATACCAGCCATCGTGAATTTCATTGTTTGAAAGCTCACAATCATATGCGTGAGTGAGCAGAATTCCGATTGCGTTGTTGAAAATTCTGCCGTAATAGCTTATGTGACAATCAATAATATTTATATTCTGTGTGGTTGCGGGAACAACAAAATCTCCGTGAATAAAAACAGCGTTACCACCTATTTCATTGAAATAACAGCTCTTGATATTGCAGTCCTTTGCCGCTTTATCAAATTTCACCGCAGAATAAGAAATGTTTTCAAAACGGCAGTCTGTAAAATTGATTCCCGATGATGCCGCAATATAAATTGCTGCAGGAACTTCAAAAGCTGCCTGAGGATGCTCCGTACCATATTTTATAAACTTGTAAATCTCGCTTGACGGGTCAAAGGGGTTGCCTGTATGCTTGCCGTCAATATGATTCCAATCGGTTTTTTCAAAGCTGATGCCTTGGAAAGAAATATTTTCAGCCCCGTTTATCGTTAAGAGCTGTTCTGTCATACCTGCATAAAGAACTGTATTTTCAACAGTATCTCCGTTTTCGGGGATATAATAAAGCTTTTCTTCGCCACGGTCAAGATACCATTCGCCGGAAGCATTGAGGGCTTCTTTTACATTTTCAAGTATGTAATTATCATTCACGCGGGTTTTCATTGCCGTTGCCTTTTCGGTTACGATTCTGCCTGTATCCTTATCGATTGAAAGAACGGGCATAAGATCCTCGCACCAGAAATGCATAAGCTTCAGGTCAATATCGGTGGGGTTTGCAAAATCGAGCATATCCTCGGGGTGAGCATATACAACGGGTGAATAAACAAAGAAATTACCGTCCCATGCAGAAACAACCTTTTCATTTTCAAGAGGCTCTGCCGCTACCTTAAAAACATCAGTTTCAGGGTAGTTGGGGCGTGAAAGTCTTTTATTGCCCTTGAAAAGCGAGCGGAAATAATCATCATCGGAGTTGATTTCAACATCCGCAACAAAAGCTGAAACGCCGTTGATTGTTGTTTCGCTCCATTCAGAAATTTCTTTTGCGCCCGTAAACGAAACTTCTTCATCAGGATATGAACGGTAAAGAACATTGCTTCTGTCATCAGCCGTAAATTCAACGGTTTTTTCAATTGTATATGTACCCTCTCTGAACCATACGGTAACCGCTTCATCAGAGGTGTTATTTTTAAGAAGCTCTTTCGCTTTTTCAAAAGTTTTCAGCGGTGCTTCAAGGGTGCCTGCGTTGTTATCGTCACCGTCGGGTGCAACAACAAGGTCATTTTCGCCCATAACAAACTCGCCCTCATCAAATTCCGTCTGAACTCTTTCTTCTGTTTCTCCGAAAACGCCCTCAATCGGCTGTGCGGGGAAAAACGCAAGATTAAACCAGAGCATTAACGCAGTAAAAAATGCTGTTATTTTTACCATTTGTTTTCACCTCAAAAAAATATTATCAATATTATAATTCATTTTATTTCAGTTTGCAATAACTACTCTGCAAATAAAAAACCGCAGTTTGCTCTGCGGTTATTTTATCTTATTAAGATATTCAATATCTTTTTTTGTAAGCTCTGCCTTTTCAAGCAAATCAGGTCTGCGCTCAAGAGTTCGTTTAAGGCTCTGTTCGCGCTGCCACTTCTGAATATTGGCATGGTGCCCCGAAATAAGCACATCGGGAACTTTTTCGCCGTGCCATTCAAAAGGTCTTGTGTATTGCGGATGCTCAAGCAAACCCGAATAATGGCTCTCAAGAGTGAACGCATCTTCATTTGCAAGCACTCCCGGCAGCATTCTTGAAATGCTGTCTGCAAGCACAAGCGCAGGCAATTCCCCGCCCGTTAAAACATAATCGCCTATTGATATTTCTTCATCAACGATTTCATCGATTATTCTCTGGTCGATGCCTTCATAGTGACCGCAAAGAAGAGCAATATTATCAAGCGTTGCAAGCTCTTTTACCCTCTCCTGAGTGAGCGTTTTGCCCTGAGGGGAAAGATAAATAAGATGCGGTCTTTTGCCCGTCTCTTCGCAAAGCGACATAAAGCAATCATAAATCGGCTGGGTCTGCATTATCATTCCCGTGCCGCCGCCGTAAGGAGCATCATCAACTCTGTTATGCTTATCAAGAGTGTAATCTCTTATGTTGCGGCAATTTATTTCAACATTGCCGTTTTCTCTTGCTCTGCCGATAATGCTTTCGCTCAGAACGCTCATACACATTTCGGGAAACAGAGTTAAAATATCAATCCTCATCGTCAAAAATACCTTTCAGGGGTCTTATGATTACGCGGTCTGTTTCAACATCGGTTGAAATAACAACATCGGGGATTGCGGGAATAAGATACTCCTTGCCATCCTCATCCGTTATGTGCCACACATCGTTTGCGCCCGTGGGGCTGACATCGGTGAGCGTGCCGTAGCACTTGCTTTCATCGTCCGCATCAAAAACCTTGCAGCCGATAAGCTCTGCGATAAAATATTTACCCTTGGGAAGCTTTGCATCGCTGCGCTTCATATAAAGAATCTTACCGCGAAGCTTCTGCGCCTTTTCAACAGAGTCAACCTCATTAATAGTCAACAAAACAATGTTGCCGTGCGGCCTTGCAGACTTAATCTGCACCGCACAGCTTCCATTGCTGTCAAAATATAAGGTTTTGAATTTAGTCATAAAATCGGGTGTGTCGCACCAGGGGTTAACACGGATTTCACCGCGTACCCCATGGGTTCCGACTATTTCACCGATTTCGAGAAAGTTCTTAATCAATTTCTACAACAACCCTTGCACTCTGACGAGTTGCAGCTGCACGCATAACAGTGCGGATTGCTTTTGCAATTCTGCCCTGCTTGCCGATAACTCTGCCCATATCGTCTTCGCTTACGTGAAGATGATAAACAACAGTTCCGTCTTCTGCAGGCTCATCAACAGTTACAGTTACCGCATCGGGATCATCAACAAGACCCTGAGCGATGCCGATAAGTAATTCTTTCATTGGTTACCTCTTTAAAAACAGATTAAAGAACGCCTTCTTTTTTGAGAAGAGCCTTAACTGTATCTGTGGGCTGTGCGCCGTTTGCAATCCACTGCTTTGCCTTTTCAGCGTCTACCTTAACCTCTGAGGGAGTAGCAACGGGATTGTATGTGCCGATTTCTTCGATGAATCTGCCGTCACGGGGATATCTTGAATCTGCAACAACGATACGATAGAAAGGAGCTTTCTTTGCGCCCATGCGACGAAGTCTGATTTTTACTGCCATTTTAAATTCCTCCAAAAAATAATATATGAAAATAAATTTTTGACAACCATTGGGTTGCGCTTTATATAATGTATCGGCTTTGCCGAATTACATTCCGAACTGTGAAGGGTCAAAACCCTTGGGCATACGGAAGGATGATTTTCTGCGGCGTTTGCCGCCCTTCTTTCCGCCGAACTGCTTGAACATTTTCTGCATCTGTCTGAACTGCGCAAGAAGTCTGTTAACTTCTTCGATGCTCTGACCCGAGCCCGCCGCAATTCTCTTTTTGCGTGAGGGATTGATGATATCGGGATTTGTTCTTTCTTTCTCGGTCATCGAATAGATGATTGCCTTCATACGGTCAAACTTCTTTTCGTCAACCTCAATATCCTTTGCCTTGTTACCGATGCCCGGTATCATTGCAAGTATATCCTGAATTGAACCCATCTTGCGGATCTGGTCAAACTGGTCAAGCAAATCGTTAAGGTCAAACTTATTCTGAAGCAGCTTCTTTTCAAGCTCTTCGGCTTTCTTTTCGTCGATTGCCATTTCCGCTTTTTCAATAAGCGAGAGCACATCGCCCATACCGAGAATTCTTGAAGCCATTCTGTCGGGGTGGAAGCTTTCAAGATTTTCAAGCTTTTCGCCCGTACCCACAAACTTAATGGGCTTACCCGTTACGGCTCTTGCCGAAAGAGCGGCACCGCCTCGGGTGTCACCGTCAAGCTTTGTGAGAATAAGTCCGTCAATGCCGAGTGCTTCATCAAACGATGTTGCAACATTAACGGCATCCTGACCTGTCATTGCGTCAACAACAAGAAGAATTTCGTGAGGCTTAACCTCGGATTTAACCGACTTAAGCTCATTCATAAGCTCCTCGTCTATATGAAGACGGCCTGCGGTATCGAGAATAACATAATCGTGGCCGTGTTCTTTTGAATAATTGATTGCCTCTCTTGCAATTCTCACGGGGTCTGTCTGACCCATTTCAAAAACGGGAACACCAACCTGCTCACCAACAACCTGAAGCTGTTTGATAGCCGCGGGTCTGTAAATATCGCAGGCTGCAAGCATAGGTCTGTGGTTCTGATTTTTAAGCATAAGTGCAAGCTTTGCACAATGGGTTGTTTTACCTGAACCCTGCAAACCGCACATAAGAATAACTGTTGGCGGATGGTTTGCATAGGCAAGGCGGCTGTTGGTTCCGCCCATAAGAGCAACAAGTTCTTCGCGAACGATTTTGATAACCATCTGCGAAGGAGTGAGGCTTTCCATAACCTTTTCGCCGATTGCTTTTTCGGTTACGGTGTTTGTGAAATCCTTGGCAACCTTATAGTTAACGTCAGCTTCAAGAAGAGCCATTCGAACTTCACGCATTGCACTGCGGACATCGGACTCGGTAAGACTGCCCTTGCTCTTAAGGTTTTTAAAAGCGGATTCAAGTCTGTCTGAAAGACCTTCAAATGCCAATTTTTTCACTCCCCTTTATTATATAATGTATATGTAACTTTTCAGCTTTCAAGCAAGGTCATTGCCGCCGCTTTGATGCGAACGCTGTAATCATTGATTTCTTTTGAAAGGCTGTGGCGCAGATTATGCTCTGCTATCTGGTTTGAATAGCTGATTATCTCATTCAGACCCTCACGCATTTCTTCAAATCTTTTTGCCATACCCAGACGGTTTTCCATATCCTGAAGCTGGGTTTCGGCTCTCTTGATTGCATCGCGCACACCCTGGCGGGTTATGCCCTCGTTTTCTGCAATTTCAGAAAGAGAAAGGTCATCATTATAATAATATTCCAAAAAATCACGCTGCTTTGCGGTAAGCATTTCACCATAGAAATCGATGAGAATTGCTATATCATAATTCTTTGCCAAATCTGACCCTCCTCTCTTATAATCTGTTAAAAAACGCCAAAAAAACAAGCCGGTTATCTGCCGAAGCCCTTGGCTTACGGCTAAAAAACAGCCGACCTGTAAAGTTTCTTTGCTTTACAGGTCGTTATTATACTAAAAAAAGATAAACTTGTCAAGTGGAATTTTTCTTTATTTTTAACCTCTTTTCCACATTTTACCCCCTATTTCGGGGTGTAAAACTCATCTCCGCCCACAAGTTGTGTAGCTCGATAAAGGTTTGACACAAGATATATCCACATTTCCACATTTTCGGTGTGGAAAACTTTTTTGTTTTTTCGCAGAAAAATATTTTTTGTAAAGTCATATAGCTTTACAAATCACTTCAGAGTGACGATTGTTACGCCGTCTTCACCCTCGCCGTAAAGACCGAGTCTGCTCGTTTTTACATACGGTGATGCCTTCAGATATCTTGTTACCGCCGTGCGAAGAGCACCCGTACCCTTACCGTGAACAATTGTAAACTCATTAAGACCCGTGCGAAGCCCCTGGTCAATGAATCTGTCAAGCTCAATCAGGCAATCGTCAACAGTCATACCCCTCAAATCAAGCCTTGTTGATGCCGCAAGATTTAGTCTGCTCTCGCCCTGCATTTTAACTGTTGATTTGGGTGCCTGCTTTTTGGGTTGTTTTTCGCAAAGACGCAGATTTGCAAGCTTGACTCTTGTTTTGATTGAGCCTGCCTGCACCTCAACATTTCCGCTTTTATCTGCGGGAGAAATAACAATTGCGGTTTTGCCTATATCTCTGATAATAACATTATCGCCTTTAACAAGAGGTCTGGGAAGAACATAATTATCATCATCGTCATCAATGCCTATAATCGGATCTGCCGCCGAATCTATGGCTTCAACGCCTTTCTTGACAAGGGCTTTGGCTCGCCTTGCAAGCTCTGCGGCATCTTTGGCTTTCTGCTGCTCTTTTTTCAGCTTTTCAAGCTCCTGCAAAAGAGAATATGCCTCTCTCTTCGCCTGCTCAACAACACGAAGTGCCTGCGAACGGGCTTTTTCCATTTCCTGCTCACGAAGCTTTGCAACCTCGGCTTTCAGCTTTTCTGCCTCCGCCTTTTCTTTTTCAGCCCTTTCAGCAAGCGAACGGGCTTTATCATATTCGCTTTCCATCTTAATTCTTGTTTCTTCAAGGCGGTCAACAACATTTTCAAACTCCTTGTTTTCCGCAGAAACAAGCTCTTGTGCTCTTTCGATAACCGACATATCAAGGCCAAGCTTTTCGCTTATTGCAAGTGCATTTGATTTACCGGGCACACCGATAAGCAATCTGTAAGTGGGTCGGAGTGTTGAAACATCAAACTCACAGCATCCGTTTTCAACTCTCGGAGTTTCGAGTGCGTATGCCTTAAGCTCTGCATAATGGGTTGTTGCGGCAATTTTTGCCCCTTTAAAATGGAGCGCTTCGAGCACTGCCATTGCAAGCGCCGCACCCTCAACGGGGTCGGTGCCCGCACCAAGCTCATCTATGAGCACAAGGCTTCCCTCGCCCGCAGTTTCCATTATATTAATAATGTTTGTCATGTGAGCAGAGAATGTTGAAAGCGACTGCTCAATCGACTGCTCATCACCTATATCGGAAAGAATCTCGGTGAAAACAGAAATCTCACTTCTGTCGCCCGCAGGAATCATAAGGCCGCACATTGCCATCATTGAAAGCAAGCCAAGCGTTTTGATTGAAACGGTTTTACCACCCGTATTCGGACCTGTTATGACAAGAGTGTCAAAATCCTTGCCGAGCATAATATCAACGGGCACAACCTTTTTGGGGTCAATGAGCGGATGCCTTGCCGCACGCAGATTGATTATACCTTTATCGTTAAGTATGGGCGGGCATCCCTTTATTCTGTAAGCATACTGTGCCTTTGCGAAAATCAGATTAAGCTCCAGAGCACATTCATAGCTGTTTTTTATGCTGTCGGCAAATTCGCCCGCAGAAACAGAAAGCTCATAAAGAATTTTTTCAATTTCTTCTCTTTCTTTGGTCTGCAGAACTCTTATTTCGTTATTCGCTTCAACAACCGCCATCGGCTCAACAAACACCGTTGCACCGCTTGACGAAGTATCGTGCACAAGGCCCGAAATCTCACTTCTGTATTCACTCTTTACGGGCACAACATATCTGCCGTTTCGCTGTGTAATTATATTCTCCTGCAGATATTTTGAATGTGCCTGCGAACGGGTAAATTTTTCAAGCTGTTCTCTTACCTTTGCTTCCTGAAAACGGATTTTTCTTCTTATATCGGCAAGGGTCGGCGATGCATTATCCGAAATTTCATCCTCGCTTATAATTGCGCTGAAAATTGCGGTTTCGAGATATTTATTGGGGGTAAGAGCGCTGAAAATAGGGTCAAGCACGCATTGCACACCCGCATTTGATGCTCTCCATTGAGAAAGAGTTCTTATAACACGAAGAACTCCCGCAATATCAAGCAGTTCCTTTGTGTTGAGAACGCTGCCCGCATTTGCTCTGCTGAGTGCGTTATTAACATTTTTAAGCCCGCCGAACGAAGGACCGCCGAAACGTGCAAGAAGCATATGCGCATCCGACGTTTGTGCGAGCAAAGCCCTTGCCATATCAAGGTTTGTTTCGGGCTTCATATGAAGAGCCTCATATCGGGCATCATCACAGCTTGTAAACTCCGCAAGACGCTCAAGAACTTTATCAAACTCAAGAGCCTTTGCGTGTTTTTCAAAGAATTTCATATTTAATCATCCTAATTCTTCCGATGTTTCTTCCTCTGTTGCTTCTTCTGTTATAACCTCGCCGTTTTCATCTGTCAGAGGCTCGGTTGTTTCGGTTTCGCTGACAGCTTCGGTTACAGGCACGGTTGTTTCTTCTGTTTCGGGAGGACGGGAAGGCTCGGTTTTCTGAACTGCAATCTCCTGACCGTCTGCTGCCTGAATTGAAGAAATATACATTCCTCCGCTTCTTTCACGAAGGGTTATTTTCATATATTTATCGGCTTCGGGTGCGGTATATTCTCCGTCTTCAAGCTGAACCCAAGCCTTGTTTCCTATATAGCCCACAGTTAAAACGCGTGAACTGCCCTGCTTATCAATATCATAAACCTTCGGCGTATAAGCGGATTCAACGCCCGTAACGGGAAGAATATAACTCTGCAAAGCGGCATCATAAATAATATCATAACCGCTCATATCGATTGATGAATGCATTGAAGCCAGGTTTATTTCTGTGCCGAAAAGGCTTACGAAATATTTTTCAATATCCGCCTGGGGCACAACAATACCGAAGTTTTCACCCTCTGAATATGAATATTGCTCCGTTCCCTCATCGCTCATAAGGAGTGCCCATACAGCGCTGTTGACAAGCTGGGAAACATCCGCCTGATTAAGGTCATCAAACGGTTCGGGGTCAAACATAACAACAGGGGTAAGGAACTTTTCGTATTCTTTTTTCTGTTGGGTTTTATCGGTTAAATCTTTAACGGTATCCGAAACAAAGCCGATAACCGTTATCGCTCCGATTATCGCAAGTATAATTGCAATAACGCCCACCAAAAAAGACAGTTTGTTTTTCTTTTTTGCGTTTTCCAAAGCACAGCCCCCTTTATCTGATTTGTCCGTTACCGCTGATAACATATTTTTCGCTCACCATATGGTTAACGCCGAGCGGACCTCTTGCGTGAAGCTTCTGGGTTGAAATGCCTATTTCCGCACCGAAACCGAATTCGCCGCCGTCGGTAAATCTTGTTGAAGCATTGACATAAACTGCCGCCGCATCAACCTGAGCTTTGAATTTTTCGCTCGCATTATAATTATTTGTGATGATCGCTTCGCTGTGACCCGTGCCGAATTTTGCAATATGCTCAATAGCTTCATCAATATCTGAAACGATTTTTACGCTGATTCTATAATCAAGATATTCGGTTGCAAAGTCTTCTTCGCTTGCGGGAACAGCATAAGGAAGAATTTCGCAAACTGCTTCATCGCCTCTGATTTCAACGCCTTTTTCCTTTAATCTGTCGCCGATTGAAAGAAGCGAAATTTCTGCAATATCCTTGTGGATAAGCAAGCTTTCGCAGGCATTGCAAACTGAAACTCTTGAAGTTTTTGCATTAACCGCAACCGAAGCTGCCATTTCAAGGTCGGCATCCTTATCGATATAAACGTGGCAGTTACCTACACCCGTTTCGATTACGGGAACGGTTGCATTTTCAATAACCGAACGGATAAGACCTGCACCGCCTCGGGGAATAAGCAAATCAACATAACCGTTGAGCCTCATAAGTTCGGTTGCAGCCTGCCTTGAAATATTCTCAATAAGAATAATGCAATCCTCGGGCAAACCGTTTTCGGCAAGCGCCTCACGCATAACACGGGCAATCGCCATATTTGAATTTATAGCTTCCTTGCCGCCTTTGAGTATAACGGAATTGCCTGCTTTGAGGCAGATTGCCGCCGCATCTGCGGTAACATTGGGTCTTGCCTCAAAGATAACGGCAATAACGCCGATGGGCACGGCAATTTTTTCTATTTTAAGTCCGTTGGGTCTTGTTTCACCCCAGAGCACTCTGCCAACGGGATTTTCTCCCCCCGCAACCTGCTCGAGTCCCTTCGCCATTGAAGAAATTCTGTCGAATGTGAGGGTCAGTCTGTCAATAAGAGCCTCGGAAAGCCCCGAATCTCTGCCCGCTTTGATGTCCTTTGAGTTTTCTTCAAGAATATATTTTTCATTTTTAACAAGAGCGTTTGCAACGGCATTGAGTGCCTTATCGATTGCCGCCGCACCGGCAGACGCAAGAATTCTCTGCGCCGCTTTTGAACGCTCACCTATTTTAATCATATCGCTCATTATATCACCTCTGTGCCTTGAAAAGAGTTCCCGTCTGTCTGCCGTCGAGCAATTTATAAAGCTCTTCGGGGTCGGAGCCGTTCATAACAACGGTGTCAATGCCCGCATCGGTTGCAATCTGCGCCGCGTGAAGCTTTGTTATCATGCCGCCCGTGCCTCTGTTTGTGCCGCTTCCGCCCGCAAGAGCAAGAATATCATCATCGATTTTATCAACATTATGAATCAGAACGGCATTTTCATCCTCTCTGGGATTTGCGCTGAAAAGACCGTCAATATCGGTAAGAATAACAAGCAAATCCGCATCAACGATTTTTGCAACGTGAGCCGAAAGGCTGTCGTTATCACCGAAAACGATTTCTTCAACCGCAACGCTGTCATTCTCGTTAACAACGGGAATTGCGCCGTATTCAAAAAGCTTCATAAAGCTGTTATGAAGATTTGTGTGTCTTTCATCGTTTTCAAAGTCACTTCTGGTAACAAGAAGCTGACCGATGATGTTGCCGAATTCGCCGAAGAATTTATCATAAAGGAACATAAGCTCGCATTGGCCGACCGTTGCCGCCGCCTGCCTGCCCGGAGTGTCCTTGGGTCTTTCTTTAAGACCAAGCTTGCCTACGCCGACTCCGATTGCGCCCGAGGTTACAAGCACAATCTCTTTGCCGCCGTTTTTAAGGTCGCTTAATACCTGTGCAAGCTTTGACATTCTGCGGATATTTATTTTGCCCGTATCGTAAGTGAGGGTTGATGTGCCAACCTTAACAACAATGCGGTTTACTTCTTTTCTGTTGACCATTTTCAAAACTTCTTTCTCTTATAAGTTCAGATAATCTTTGTATTCTTCCTGCGTATGCACTTTACCTACAGCACACAGCGAAATGTTTTTTAAATCAAAAACTCTGCCCGAAAGCTCACGCACCTCATCGAGAGTTACGGAGCGGATAGACTCAATTCTGCTTTCATCGGGTTCAATAAAGCCGTAATTCAAAAGGCTTCTTGCATTTTTTGAGGCTCTTGCGGTTACGCTTTCGCTGCCCATAACAAAACTTGAAACAATATGCTCTCTTGTTACGGCAACCTCTCTTTCAGTTATATCCGCGGAGAAATTTTCAAGAATTTTAAGCGTTTCCCTGATTGCTTTTTTCTCTGACTTGCGGCTTAAGCCCATATCAATAAGCATCAGACCTGTTTTCGGGTGGCAGGCATTGGTGCTGTCTACCGAATAAACAAGACCCAGCTTTTCTCTTAAATTCTGGAAAAGTCTTGAAGAAGAGCTGCCTGCAAGAATTGAGGAAACATAATCCGCAATTCTGCATTCTCTTTTATTTTCAAGTGTAACGCCGTTGAAGCCGAGAATAAGCTGATTTTGTGAAAAATCTTTTTCAACAGTAACAATCTGAGGTTGATAAACTGCCGAGGGAAAAACAACGGTGTTGCCCGTATTTTCCATTTCACCGAAGTAGCTTTCGCATATCTGAAGCACGCTTTCTTCATTGAAATTGCCGCTTACCGTTACAATCATTCTTTCGGGCACATAGAATTTCTTCATATGAGCCAGAAGTTTTTCGCGGGTTATGCCCTCAACATTTTCAACAGTACCGAGAATATTGTTTGCAAGAGGACTGCCACGCCAGATATTCTCATAATAAGTATCAAGACACACATCCTCGGGGCTGTCTTTATACATCGCGATTTCTTCCTTGATAACGCCCTTTTCAAGTTTAATATCGTCGGAAGAAATCTTTGAATTCATAATTATATCGCAGATTATATCCATAGCTTTCGGCAGATGCTCGGTGAGGGTGTGAGCATAGAAATAGGTGAGCGAAGAGGTGGTATACGCATTCATTCTGCCGCCTATTTCATCCATTTCAACCGCAAGCTCAAGTGCGGTTCTTTTTTGTGTTCCCCTGAAAAGCATATGCTCAATAAAATGCGAAGTGCCCGCAGTTTCGGGAGATTCATAGCCCGAACCGCTTGCTACCATAACGCCGAAAGCGCAGGTTCTTAAATTTTCAATTTTATCCAGAACGATTCGAAGACCGTTGCCGAGAGTTACTGTTTTCATCAGGTCAATCCTTTTTATTTTCAAAAATAAGATTTATGTTGCCGAGCGCTATTCTGTCACCCGTTTTAAGAAATTCTTTCTTTTCAATTTTTTTGCCGTTAACCGTTACGCCGCCGCCCGAGCTGACCGATGTTACATACCAGCCCTTGTTCGAACAAACCACAACAGCCTGAACTCTTGAAACGGTTGGATAATTCAGAATTATATCGCAGTTTTTCTGCCTGCCGATGGAGGTTTCACGGGTTACAAGCTGAAAAGAATCGCCGTTTGCCGTGTTAACAAGCCTTGCTTTGCCAAGAGGCGGCTGTCTGCGTTTGAAAAGCGCGGAAATGCAAAGCAGAAGAATTGCCGCCGCAAGAATCGGCAACATATAATGCGAAATCTGCAAAACCAGTTCGAGCATATTATCCTCCATTTTAATTTATACTTATACATAATATATTTTATAATCAACCATTTAAAAAGTCAATAAAAATATCGTTGCCAAATCTATTGAGATTTTATGTTTTTAATGGTATAATGCTATATAATTATAATGCGGAGGTATGCGATGAAAAACAAACAGACTGTTCAGCAGATAGCAACAGTTATTGTTGCGGCTCTGCTTGTTTTTGCGGCATATTTCTTTATTGCGGGCGGTCATTCCGTTTTCAAAGGCGAAATGGAAGGCTCGGTTATCAGAGCAAAAGTTCTGCGCGTTGTTGATGTTAAAAAAGACAATGTGAGCGGCGAAAACGAATTTGTGACCGTTACTTTCAAAGCCCGCGCACTCAACACAGAGCTCAAAGGCAAAACCCTTGATGTTATTCAGGAAATTGATAAAGCGTATGCATTCAGCCCCCGTCAGGTTGAGCAGAATGATACCGTGCTTATTGAGGGTTACACTCAAAACGGAGTTCAGCAATATTACTTCGGAGATTTCATAAGGATAACTCCCCTTTTGTGGCTGCTTGCAATCTTCTGTGTGCTGATAGTTGTTTTTGCAAAAATGCAGGGATTTAAAACCGTTATTTCATTAGGCTTTACCTGCCTTGCGGTTTTCCTTGTTCTTATTCCCGCAATACTCAACGGACATAATATCTATCTGTGGTCAATCATAGTCTGCATTTATATAACGGTTATGACGCTGAGCATAATCAGCGGCTATAATCTCAAATCTCTCTGTGCGGTAATCGGATGCGTAAGCGGCGTTTTCTGTTCGGGACTGGTTGTTGTTATAACCGATAAATTCCTTAATATGACAGGTCTTCTTGAAGAAGAATCGGTCTATCTTTATCAGCTTTATCCCAACAATCCGATAAATCTTAAAGCAATTATTTTTGCAATGATAATCGTCGGCGCACTCGGTGCGGTTATGGACGTTTCAATGTCTATTTCTTCATCTCTTTTTGAGCTGAAAGAAAAATCGCCCTCAATAACTGCAGGCGAGCTTATGAAATCAGGCTTCACTATCGGCAGAGATATGATGGGCACAATGGCAAACACCCTTGTGCTTGCATATATAGGCAGTTCGCTCACAAGCGTTCTTCTGCTTGCGGCATATAACGCAAGCCTTGAGCAGGTTATCAACAAAGAAATGATTATTGCCGAAATTCTGCAGGCTCTTGCAGGCAGCCTCGGAATGCTGCTCACCCTGCCGCTTACAAGTGCGGTCTGTGCCGCAATTTATAATAAAAAGGAGGGAAAATAATGCCTCTTGTTAAAATGAGCACTTTGCTCGCTGACGCAAAAAAGAACGGCTATGCCGTGGGAAGCTTCAGCGTTGCAAACATGGAAATGGTTCTCGGTGTTATCAAGGCTCTTGAAGAAACCCGAAGCCCCGCAATAATTCAGATTGCAGAGGTTCGCCTCAACCATTCTCCGCTTGAACTTATAGGCCCTTTAATGGTTGCCGCCGCAAAAAACAGCAAGGTTCCCGTTGCGGTGCATTTTGACCACGGAAAAACAAAAGAAAAAATAAAGCAGGCTCTTGACATCGGTTTCACAAGCGTTATGTTTGACGGCTCTCATCTGCCTTTTGAAGAAAACGCAAAAACAACCGCAGAAATCAAGGCTCTTGCAAATGAATACAATGCCGACTGCGAAGGCGAAATCGGCTGCGTAGGCGGAAGCGAAGACGGAAGCGAGGATATTGCAATCAACTGCACCTCACCTGTTCAGGCTGCTGAATTCTTTAAAGAAAGCAAGGTTGATGCCCTTGCCGTTGCCATAGGAAATGCACACGGTAACTACAAAGAAACGCCGAAACTCCGCTTTGATATTCTTGAAAAAACCGCATCGCTCATACCCGTTCCCCTTGTGCTTCACGGAGGCACGGGAATTTCACCCGACGATTTCAGAAAATGCATTTCGCTCGGAATTCACAAAATCAATATTGCAACCGCAACCTTTGACAGCGTTGAGCAAAGCGTTCGCAATGCTTATGAGAGCAAAACAATCAAAGGCTATTATGACCTGCAAAGCGCAGAGGTTGAGGGTGCATATAATAACGCAATAAAACATATTGAAATATTCGGCTGTGCCGGAAAAGCCTGAAAGGAAGAATGAAAATGAGCTACATTAAATTTGACGAAAAGAAGCCCCTTGATGTTATCCCCATAGGCAGAATCGCAATCGACTTCAATCCCACCGATATGAACAAGCCTCTTTCAGAGAGCAGCAATTTCAACAAATATGTCGGCGGTTCACCCGCAAATATTGCCGTAGGTCTTGCCAGACTCGGTGCAAAATGCGGATTTATCGCAAGAGTTTCCGATGACCAGTTCGGCGATTATGTTGAAAATTATTTCAAGGCAGACGGCATTGATGTTTCTCACGTTTTCAGATGCGAAAACGGCGAAAATCTCGGTCTTACATTTACAGAAATCTTAAGCCCCACACAGAGCAGCATTCTTATGTACCGTGAGGGCGTTGCAGACCTTCAGGTTTGCGTTGACGATGTTGACGAAGAATATATCAAGCAGGCAAAGGCTGTTGTTATTTCGGGCACTGCGCTCTGCGCAAGCCCCTCAAGAGAAGCCGCACTCAAAACTCTTTTCCTTGCAAAGAAAAACGGCGTAGTTGTTATCTTTGATATCGACTACAGAAGCTATACCTGGAAAAACAAAGATGAAATTTCGCTCTATTATTCAATCGTCGCAAAGAACAGCGATATAGTTCTCGGTTCAAGAGAGGAATTTGACCTCACCGAAGCTATTGAAGGCGTTTGCGCAACAGACGAAGAATCTGCAGCACGCTGGTTCGGCTACGGCAATAAAATCGTTATCATCAAGCACGGCAAGGAAGGCTCGGTTGCTTATCTTGATGACGGCTCGGCATATAAAGTTAAGCCCTTCCCCGTAAAGATGCTCAAGGGCTTCGGCGGCGGCGACGGCTATGCTTCCGCATTTATTTACTCACTTCTTAACGGCAAGAGCGTTCCCGATGCACTTGAATTTGCAACCGCATCGGCATCAATGCTCGTTTCGGCACACAGCTGCTCGGCAGCTATGCCCTCGGCAGAAGCTGTTCAGGAATTCATCGATAAAACAAAGCCGACTTCAGGCGAGGTTATCGAGAAGATAAAATAAAAACAGGGTGCTTTTGCACCCTTATATTTCCGCCCGTGGCGCAGTTGGATAACGCAGCAGATTCCGATTCTGAAGAACGGGGGTTCAAATCCCTTCGGGCGGGCCATTATGAGTGTTAATAACGGATTCAAGTTATTAGCACTCTCTTTTTGCTGGAAATTAAGGTTTTTATTGGTCGCAGACTTTTTACGGTCTGCGACCTTTCTTGTTTTATGCTGTCAGATATTCAACCGCTACACCTTGCCGTATGTCAGCCTTGTAGTTTTCGGTGACGATTGGCAACTCCAGATAACCCACAAATCGGTAATGGATAACAATTCTTTGCGTTCTGTTTTTGCCTGTACCCTCAATCTCGTGAACCTCAATGCGGTCAATTAGTTCGTGTAACAGAGGTGCTGTCAGCGTTTCCATTTGCATAAACTTCCGTATTGCCGCTATAAAAATTTCTTTGCCCTTTTGTGTCTTTTCCAAAGAACCAATCTGTGTGCGAAGTTCTGGGATTTTTGCTTTAAGCTCAACCCGTTCAACCTCATACTTGTGTGACATACACATAAACCATTCGTCTGTAACCTTACCGCTTGAATTGTCCTCATAGAGTTTGAGATAAAGCCTTTCAACCGTTTCAATTCTCTCAATGGTTTTCTTTAATTCGGTTTGTAAATAATTCTTCTGTGCAAGTATATCAGCATTGGTTTTGTTTGAAAGTATCTCAGCAAAACTGTCTTCATCATACTCCATAAACGAAATCAGTTTTCTCAACTCTAACAAAACAATCTGTTCTATTGCATCCGTTCTCACATAATGTCTGCTTTCGCAAGTGCCACGGTAATCTTTCTTGTAGTTGGAACAACTGAAGAAATGAATATCTTTGTTGCGGGGATTGACGTGCGACCACAGCTTTTTACCGCAATCGGCACAGTAAAGAAAATCACAAAAGATGCTCTTTTCACCGTTTCCGGGTTTTGGTGCTCTGCGCTTGGTTTTTGCATTTTTCTCCTGCACCATTTCAAAAACCGCTCTGTCAATAATAGGCTCATTGACATCTTTGAATATCAGCCAGTTTTCACGATCATTCATATATCGTCTTTTGTTTTTGAATGACTTTGAATAGGTCTTGAAATTAATCACATCACCGCAGTATTCTTGCTGATGCAGTATCCCCGATACGGTTGACGGTAACCATTTATATGGATCCTCATAAGCTTTTTTGCCGCCTCTGCCTATGCCTTTGCTTTGCCAATATGCCCTTGGCTTCAGCACCTTGTTTTCGTGCAGAATGTGTGCGATTGTTTCATTCCCCTTGCCCTCAAGACACATTTCAAAAACGCTTCTGACAACTTCGGCAGCCTCAACATCAATTACCCATTTCTTTGGATTCAGCGGGTCCTTATTGTATCCGTAAGGCGGCTGTGCCAAAGGTTCACCGCAGTTACCTCTGATGCGGCAAGCTGATCGGACTTTCTTTGAAATATCACGGGCATACATTTCATTCATTATGTTTTTGAACGGTGCAATTTCGTTTTCGCCTTCTGCACTGTCAACCAAATCATTGATTGCAATAAATCTTATGTTGTGGTCGGGAAAGAAGCTGTCTGTGTAATGGCCGACAGAAACATAATCTCTGCCGAGTCGGGATAAGTCTTTCACCATAACGGTGCTGATATATCCCATATCAATATCGTCAAGTAAATCCTGAAATCCCGGACGGTTGAAGTTTGTGCCTGTGTAACCGTCATCAACATAGTATTTGGTATTTGACAGCCCAAGTTCTTTTGCTTTTTGAGCGAGCAGTTTCTTTTGATTGGCTATTGAGTTACTCTCTTTGTCTGTACGGTCATCTCGTGAAAGACGGCAGTACAGAGCAGTAATTCCCACATTGTTTGACTGCATTAGTCCTCCTCTCCGGCAGTCGAACATACATATTCCGCTTGTATTGTATTTCTATCTTCGGTGGTTGTCAAATGTGCGAAATCGCTACCGATATAATCTGATAATTTTTCTTTCATAGTTTTGTTTTCTGTTTTGCTGAATTGAGTTGAAACAATATAGCGGACACCATTGATAATATATTCGTTAGAATTGTTATCTTTGTTGAGTTTTAGTTCAGCACGGGTATTGCCGATTGTTTCATTAAACTTTGATTTTATAATTTGCCATAATCTCATTACCTTGCCTCCCGATTTCTCTTTTTCTGCAGATACTTTGCGTAATATTCACAAGCCTTAATAATGAACTCTTGCATTTGTCTTTCATCAGCCTTCGGAGAGTATTTCTGCAATCGTTCCATAGACATTTTGAACATCGGCTTTTGGTTGGCTTTCTCTTCATTCATAATTGTATTTATTGAGTTTTCATTCAGTTCTCCTGATTGGAACAGCTTTCGTATTCTGTTTGCCTGCGAGTATGACGGAGTACATTCTGTTTCTTCGATTTCGCCCAACAGCATCCGTTGAGTATTTTTATCAAGATACGATAACTCCACTGCAACGGAAAATGCGATTTTGTTTTCATCAACCATAGTAAGCAGTTCGGGGATAAGCATAGTCAGACGGATATATCGCTGTACTTGTCTGCCGCTGTCGGTGTCAGAAACACTTTCTCTGGACTTGTGGACAGCTTGTCCACAAGTTAAATCGGTCCTTTTTCCTTGTGCTTTCAATGCATTAAGTTTCAGCTTGTACGCATTTGCTTTTTCGCTCGGTAAAATATGTTCTCTGTGCAGGTTACTGTCAACCAGCATAACCATTGCTTCTTCTCTACTTACATCACAAACTGTAACGGGAACGGTTTCAAGATTAAGCATTCGGGCAGCGTTTAATCTGCGGTGTCCCGATATGACTTCGTATTTGTCTTTCTTTTCCGTTGGTCGGACAACCAAGGGTGAAATGATTCCGTTCTCACTTATGCTGTCAAGCAGCGATTCCAATTCTTCACCCTCACGGATTCTGTACGGATTTTCGTTAAACGGAATAAGATTATTGATATTTACTTTGTCAATTCTCATAGTTTGACTCCTTTCTTTTTCTTACGCTTTATGTCGTAAGATACATAATTTGCATCCAATAAAATGCCTAAAGTTTCAAACACAAGTTCTGAAGTTTCTTTTGCTGCGGTTCTTCGGAAAAGCATAACTCCCAAATCTGTACCGAGCCTTCTCAAAGCAGACAAAAGCTGCATACACTCATCTGAAGGTTTTTCCTGAATCGGATAACCCTCAACGATAAGCCGTATCATCTTTTCTTTCGGGAATATGCTTTTGCTTGCCATAGCATTGATGTGTTCAATTTCTTTGTTTGTAACTCTTACTGAAATTCTGTTATTTCTGTTTCTCATAGTTAATCTCCTTTGTTAATTCATTTTTTATTTTTGTCATAAGTATTTGCGTGTCCTGAATAACTTTCCGAAACATCGGAACATCAAGAACCTTGCTGTGCCAGGCACGGTCAGCAACAACTCTGAAGCGTTCAATAATATCCGTTACTTCATGGGTAAGCTCGGAGTAGTTAATCTTGACCATAGGTTTCATAACCGTTTCATTGATACATCTGCGAACATACTGCGAGCGAGTTACTCCTGCCACATCTGCTTCTTCATCAAGGTCATTTAATTCTTCATCGTCCAGATAGAAGAATATTGTTTTGGTGTATTTCATTTATACCTCCTTTCTGCGGGTTTTAGGGGTGCGGGTCTCCGGTGGAGACCTTTGAATGCATTTTGCATTCAAAAGCACCGACCGAGCCGGCAGGCGAGAAGTCCCTAACGTGCGGATTTGTATGCACAAATCCAATGCTCGCTAAGACTTATGCCACGGACAAAGCCGTGGTTTTGTTTTGCCTTTCGGCTGGTACTAAATCATAGGCATCAACTCCTTATTTTTTTGATGAAGGGCAAAAACTTCTCTCACTTATTTGGAATTTCAGAGGGCGTTTTGTATAGTCTGTTTTCATAAAATTTAAAATTACCCTTCATTATGTTTGCACTGGGAGAGGGCAAATTGGGGTGATTTTTCAGAGAAAATTTAAATATCCCTTCACTTATTTGAACAAGCACCCCCAAAATGGACACCCAAAATTCGCTGTTTTTGGAAAAGTTCAAAAAGTTTTTTAAAAATACCCTCCACTATATATGCACTGGGAGAGGGCAATTTGTAGGGTGTTTTGCAAAAAAAATTTAAAAAAGCCTTCACTTATTTGCACTGGGAGAGGGTGAAATTACACCCTAAACACGAAATGTTTACAAAGAATTCAAAAAGGCCTCTCATTATGTTTGCACTGAGAGGAAGCCTATTCGGCATCATTTTGAAAAGTTTTTTAAAAAAATTTTTTGTGACGGCAAGAGTGCCGTCACAATTTCAATAATCATTTCGTGTTATCTGTAGGATGACGGCAAAATTGCCGTCATAAAATTGTTTTAAATAACAAAAAAGCCGTCACATAGACAGCACAAATAGCGGGAGGACATTTCATCCTCTCGCACAGTTTGCACTAAAACTATGTAACGGCTTAAACATTAAGCTTTGATTGTCCATGTGTTTCTGACCGAGTATCGGACTATACTTTCTTCGGTCAGATGATATGAGTTGACATACAGCCAATAAGTAAAAAATATGAGTTTCAGTTTGATATTTAGTTGTGGGTAGATGCTTTATTTACCAATTTATTATTGTGCATAACACTTGTTTGCTTATCAAGAACTTTTTCAAAAAAGAAAAGATGGTGTCGAATTTCATCGACACCACGAGAACACATTACAAACAATATTTATGGAGATTCTTGCCTATATAAGTAACAATTTCCTTATTCCAATCTGTTAAAGTGTAGATAAACTCATTATCGGGTTCTTTGGTGTGGGCTGTAGAAACCGTTATTTCATCACCGTAGTGATATTGTCTTAGCACCAAGTATGAATGTGAATTGCGGTTGTAATTTGCGAGAAGTTAACATTACCGCAAACTTTATTGAAAATTAAACTAGTTTAATGATTGAATCAAATCATATGCTAATCGTGCTAAGTCATGGTCATTTTTTAATATCCAACTTTTGGGATCACATGATGCTGTAATTGTTAAACAACAATTATTAAAATAATCTATAATTGAAAAATTCCCACCAGCTCCCCACATCCTAAATGTTTGATTTGGTGAACATTTCCATAAAAACAAACCATATCCTTGATTACATTCCTCATCATTCCACCCAAAAGGATCGTTGCTTGGAACGACATCATTAATCATAGTGGACATATAGGATGCATTGATGATTTGTCGTTTTTGCCAAACACCATTATGTAATAACAATGACCCAAGTTTTGATAAGTCGTTACATGTCATCCATATGTTTCCAGCTCCTATTGAAAATCCCATAGGGCATTTGTCCCACTGAGGAGTTTGAATGCCAAGTAAATCCCACAATCTTCTTTTGAGGAACAGATTAATATCTTCTTTTGAAACAACTTCTATTATACGTGCTATTGTATAGCAACAGTGACTCGAGTAATAAAATGATTCTCCCGGTTTATTATCATGTTCTTTTTCTAAAAACCAGGATAGCCAATCATTTTTCCATTTTTTTTGCGAAGGAAGAGACAACAGCGACCTCATATTTTTTCCCGAATTCATTTGAAGTAGATTTTTTATAGTTATAGATTGTGTATATATAGGAATATGAGTACGGTATGATGGGAAATAATCTACGACAAAATCATCCAATGAAACATACTTGTATTCATTTAATAGCATACCCATAGCAATAGATGTTATTGTTTTAGCACATGAATTAAGATTTAATCTACTATTTTTGCCAAAAAGATGTGTTCCTATATGTCCCTCATAGTACACCGAATCAACATTAAAGCCAATGTTATACGCATTAGAAACAAATATGCCGAGATGACTATTTAAAACATCATCTGTAAAAAGTATTTTATTCATTATTATCTTGTCATTCATCGATGCTGTAAAGAATCGTCTTGATTTTTTATTATATCAATATAAAGTGCTGGAACAATTCCATACCCACCAACCCAAATCCATGCATAGTTTGTAACACCATTTTGATCTATAGCGTGTACTGTGTCTTGTCCTTCTGATGTACAAGGAGTCCTCAGCCACCACCATCCTTTGCCTGTTGCTCTGCTTCTGATGCCACTCATTGCACCATATACATATGTACCACAAGCTTTTGCATAATCAGTTACATTACGCATATGTGGTTTATATCCAGCGCCATACTTTTCGACTTCACTTTTACTCAAAAGAAAGACTTTATCTGAAAAATCGAGCGGAGAGTTTTCATCGCATACATAGTATGGAAGTATTTTTACTTGGCTATCATCAAAGCCGAAACTTTTTTCTATTAATGGAAAAAAAGTTCCAAGTAACCACTCGCGTATCTCACTATAAATATAATTGCTTGCGTAAGTATTTGGTGGAGCATCATTAAATTCTGTGATGACATCTCCATCCTCGTCTTTGAAATAATCAGATTGATATGCTTTATTGAAAATTATATTATTACAGTGAACAAGTAGTCGACTACCTTCTTCTTTAATGATTGTCCAAGTCAAAGGTTCAACCTTAAAGTAATAAGTAGTGCCTTTAATTATTTCAGCTTTATTACTGAAATAATACCCTTTATAATATGGCTTAGCTACAGCTTTAACATAGTATTCTCCATCTGACCCTAGATAAAAACCTCGTTCGTCTTTGGTCTCATAAATGACAACATCATTGTCCTTGATTGTTTGAGGCCATTCTCCAAAAGTAACACTTCGTCTTGCTCTTTTAAATGTGGTTTTTGGGGAGGGAGATTTTTGGGGCTCATATTGAATCTCCTCTGGTTTATGATCTGTAGGTAAAAAAAATGGAACTCCTTCTTTACCAGACATCTCGCCCTCTCCTTTCTTTCATCATCCTTGTGGTTGTTAAAACAGTTTTAACGCCTTTTCAATAGTTTCTAGCATACTATTTATGCTTATAAAGTATTCATAACGATCGGTGTCACTACATAGCAAATTCTTTTTTGAATTTTCAATAAAAGTTATAATAGAAGTTAGGTCTTCTTGGGTACGTGCACCTACTACGGCCCCCTGAGTATACATATTCCACCATAAGTTATACTCACTTATCAAATCATATATTTGGAATAATTGTTTAGTTAGATCGGTGGAACAAAAAGACTTGTCCTTGTGTTTTAATATTTTTAGCAACTGAACTTCGTTTGTGTTGATTAAGCTGTCCCATAAAGGAGTTTTAAGTGGACTAAGATAGATGTCTGTATCTTTGATATCTTCCAACTGTTCCTTTACACCTTTTAACTCCTTTTTTATGTCTTTTAAATATTGAATTGCTTGCTGTTTTTTATTCTTTTTTTCATTACTGGATTGTAAATAAATAGGGCCAAAAATACCAATTATAGTACCAATAATGGAAATAAAAAGTTCAACTAAATGTTGTGACCAATTATTAATTAATTCTGTAATCAATCGTATACATCCTCACATTTTTATTTAAATTGACAAACCTTCGCGCACAATAAATATATCTTGTTTTTGCATAATAAAATCAGTACCCGAGAGCGCTTTTTCATAGTCTCAAGTGCGGAGTTTTGCTTTGGGGATATACTGTTGCGAGAAGTTGATCGGGGATACACAATCATAGTCTGATTGTATGTAGATAAGACAACAGCAAATAAACTATGTTTTTTACACCAAACTTATTCAAGCTGTTAATTATTGATATTTTCCAAATTGTTTAATTGTAGCATTTTCATCTCCACACCTCAAATCAAATACATCTATATTATCTTTTGAAATTCCTATTTACAATTAAATGATGTTATGTGCCTGATTTGAGGTGTTCTAATGAAATGCACGTTTGAACGCAGATTGCGAATCATTACATCTGTTCTCGTCTTTGTCCGTTTGATCTTATAATTATGAATTCATATCAATTAACCTGATAATGGTATCTGGTTGACCATGGACAAGATTGTTTTTTCTGTAAGATATGACACCGCCAAGTACACCATATGGTCCATAAAAATAACTATACTTAGAATTTTGATTATTGGTTTCTGAAATTGAAGCAGAGTTTACGTCAAAAAACATAACATCTTCTTTGCCTCCTTTGCTTTCCAATTGCAAAATCCAAGGATGTCTGTTGTTGCGATAATCATTAATCTTTTCTCTTAATAATTCAATCAACTTCTCGCGCCCAATTTTTTCAATTGAAGTAACTGCACGGCTTCCCCAGTTAATGGAGGCGTCTGTTCCTGCATATTTAAGATAATATTTTCGTTGTCCTTGCGGCAATGATGCAAACTCTTCGATGCTGAGGACAGTTCCACTTTCAAGGGTTACTTTGTCGTCTATTAGGGGTATAGTATAAACAAGCAAATCGCGAATCTCATCATCAAAATACCCTCGTGTTTGCTCCCAAAAAGGAAGAGCCAATGTAGTTTTTTGATCAAATAGGGACATAGGAGGCAGGTCATACTGCGAAACACACCTTGGCGAATGAATTCTCCTATTAAAATCACACTCTCCCAGTAATTCGAGATAATAGTGAGTTCTAACTAAGTGTGAATCGATCGCTTTTAAATGATGTTTCGCCGTATTTCCGTTCTTGTCTTTTGATATAATGGTCGGATATTTGTCGATTCCCCAGTATTTAATTGGAGGGGTGGTCATTCGCGTTTGAGAAATAAAATAACGAACTCCAATTGGAATGGAAGAATTGTCTGTTAGGTAAAACACCAACGGAGATTCCCCTTCTTTTAAATCGAGGTAACGAACAAGTTGATCCGTAAATGTTTGCGAGGGCTTGCTTAACTTCAATTTATATCCTATTTTTTGATAAAAATTGTAAAGCAATTCCAACTCTCCCCATGATGAACCAGGACACTGGATTTCAAGTATTTTTCCCAACGAAGATTCATCAGTTCTGAAAAACACTGGTGGATTCCAAAAAACATCTGGGAGATTTCGAAGATACTCTTCGCCCATACTAATTGGGGTGTCATTAAGAAGCCACTTTAATACTTGTTGGTCGTTAGTTTTTAATGCACTTTTTAGCAATTGCAAACAAGATGCTTGAAATTTACGTATAGTAAAATTGTTTTTTATAACCTTTTGAGAATCTTCGATAAACAAAGGTTCTGAAGCTACAGACTGAGTAAATCCTAATCCATATAAATCTGGTTCGTTATACTCATTATTTAGCCAATCATAATAATTCTTTTCTTGTATTTGGTTGGTTTGTGCCCCGCTAGCTATAAGCGTGTGGATTTTTATACTTTGACCTTCTACAACAGGCTGGGGCTTATATGTTTGAATAATAGTCTCAACTCTTCCCAAGTGCTCATTAATTCGCTCTTTTAGCGTCCTGTTATCTTGAATACCACATTCGGCTTGCCATGTAGCATAGCACTTTTTGCAAGGCTTTAATTTTTCTAGATGTGCAATATTATGAGTTTTATTAAATTGAATTATTGCTTTTACTACATTATCATTACAGTCTGATTTCATACCAGTGCCAGTGCAATAGTTATGTGCAAAAGTTGTAGGTAATGGATAAAAACCAATTCCGCCAATGCCAAAATCAACAACCCCTGTTTTTGCACATTGTTTAGCTATCTCAACTACAGACCAGAGCCAAGGAACTTTATAACAATCGCATTGAAACAAGGCATCCACCAAAGAATACGCATGGATACTCATAGGCTCAAAACTTATACGTTTAAAACCCACTTTAGTAGCAAACTGAGCTGTGGCAACCGCCTCGTCGATTGCTTCTTTTTCTGTGAGAAAAGGTGGCTTAACTATGATATACGCAAGAGGCTTAATGTTGTTATCATTAAGTAAAGAAACGGCTCTTTCAAAGTCCTTTATTGAGTCACCTTTGTTGATACACACATTTCTTACAATATCATTGACCGCTTCAACACCCATGCCAATTTCCAATTCAACATTTGTGTTGGCAAATATTTCCCTTAGCATTTTCACAGAATCCTCTGTAATATACTGCGGGCGTGCCTCAATTGTTACACGTTCTATTCCCTCAAGATGACTTGCCATTCTCAATACCGTTTCTTGAGCAGCTGGGTTCATTTCCTTAGGATTAACAAAGTTTCCTTCTTGAAATATTCTTAACCATGTTATGGGACGCCCTTCTTTTTTTGCGATTTCCCATATTTCAGGGTTGGAAACCGCTCTAACAAATTGAGCTATATGGAACTGTGCATTGTCTAAAATTTTAGGCCTGCGATCTGCACCTTCAAATTCACCACACATTGTACAACCGCCCAAACGTGCCCACTGACAACCAACTGGTGAAAGTGTTACAGTAAGTGCAAGTGATTTTTTTCCATTCAAATGCGAATATTTCATATGCCATTCAGCCGCTTCTTGCCAATCGGTGGGCTGGTTCCCCTTCATGGACCGTAATGCTTTAGCATATGAAATGATTTTTTTGTGCTCTGATGAGTATTCTACAATGTTTCCAAAGTCGTTCATAATAAAACACCTTTTATGATTTGACTAATCCAATGGGTAAATTCGCAGGCATTGATAGCTTTTCATTTTCAATGGCAGCAACGGCATATGCACAATAATCTACCGCAAAATATCCACTAGGTCTATAGTTTCCGCTGTTTTTTACACCGCCAAATGGAGCCATTCCACTTGCACCAGTAAGTTGCTGATTCCAATTAATCAATCCCGCTTTTACTTGACTATAAAAAGCATCATACAATTCTTTTTTATCAGTAAATATTCCGGCAGCCAACCCATACTCGGTGTTGTTAGCTTCCGCTATTGCCTGTTCAAAAGTATCTACTCTGCAAACTCTAATAAAAGGACCAACAACCTCTTTGTTTTTATATTTTCCCAGTATAGAGGTTACATCTATAATCCCTGGCGTAATAAAGCACTCCCCAAGACTTGATTGTTCGCATTTAATCAATGATTTTGCACCCATACTTAGCAATTCTTCTTGATAATTCAACACAGCATTAACAAGCGTTTTGTCCCTCATGGGGCCAATATATGGTTGATTCTCGTCAAAGGGATTTCCAACTTTAATACCGGCAACATACCTCATAAGCATATTTATATATGCCTCACCTCGTTCATCGTTCCTTACAATTATACGTCTTGCAGATGAACATCTTTGTCCGCAAGTTATGTATGCAGATTGTATTGTTGCAACAACTGCCGCTTCAATGTCATTAATATCCCATATAACTAATGGACTATCGCCACCCATTTCCAAAGCGCACATTTTTGATGTAGAGCATGCTTTTCTAATCTTATCGCCAACCATATAACTTCCTGTAAAGAAGATACCATTAATTCTTTCATCATTACAAAAATATTCACCAACAGTTCCATCACCCTGAACCATGTTGATAACTCCGTTGGGAAGTCCTACTTCGTTCCAAATTTCCATAACTTTCTCTGCGACCATAGGACATTTTTCACTTGGTTTCCAAATTACACAGTTACCACAAACAAGAGCAGCAATTATATGTCCATTTGCCATATGTGCAGGAAAATTGTATGGGCTAATTGTAACTATAACGCCTAACGGTTTAAAGCTTGTTCTACTGACTGCTCCGTTTGCCATAGGACGTACTAATTCTTTGTTTCTATATTCATATGCGTTTATAGTCGGTTCAATTTTACCAGCTATCGCGGAAGCTTCTGTTTTTGCTTCCCAAAAAGGTTTACCTGCTTCTTTGGCAATGAAGGTTGCTATTTCGTCAATTCTTTCTTTAACCAGTGTTGCAAATCTTCTTACATATGCATATCTTGTTTCAATTGGTGTGTTTTCCCATTCCTCCCTAACTGAGCACGCCGCTGAAATGCACTCATTCAATTCATAACTTGTTGCGTTGTTTCCATTCCACAACACGGAAGAATCAACTGGAGAAACAGAGGAAAATGGAACACCATTACTAGAACGCCATTCGCCATTAAAATAATTACCTTTTGAAATCATGAAAAAACCTCCTGATGTTTTAGTTGTTAAAAGCAAGTCGAACAATATAAAAAGTACAATGTTATGTGCTAACTTATATCGACATAATTTTGTGGTAATCCACTTTTTACTAATATTATTGTATAGATATATTCTTTTGACACCAGTTAGGTACCTTTGTCGTTGAAACGAATTATCCCCTTGGATTTTACCTCATTTACAAAGCATATGAACTATCGTTCGGTTACACTCAACATTTTAGTCACTTTTTCTAAGAAATAAATTTTCTAATAATATAAAAATATCTAAAAGCTATTTTATTTGCAATTAGAATTACAAAAACGCCTTGTTTTTCGACAAAAATGCTCATTTTTCGACTCGTCAAACTAAAAAAGAACCGCACCGTAGTTGACTACGACGCGGTATTTTAAATATTGAATTAAGATTTCAACAGCAACTCATATTCATAACTGTCGCCTTGGTAGGTTTCTTTTATTCGGGCAATAGGTTGCGTGAAACCACACTTTTCATACATATATCTTGCTCGGTTATTGTCATCTTCGACGCCGACAGTAAGTTCGTGATAACCGTTGGCATTGAGTTCGTCGATAACGGTTTTAAGAAGATAAGAACCTAAACCTTTACCTTGATAATCTTTGTGAACTCTGAATGCGAACAGATATGCTCGTTTCCCTTTTTCGGCGAAGTCTTTATCTTCATTGTCATATTTCACATGAAGCTCGCCAATCAGCTTGTCATCAACAAACAGTGCAAAAATATCAATGTTACCGTTTTCGATGTTCCGAGTATTTTCTGTAATCATATCATCAATATCTTTGTAGTTGAAAAGTTCTGTTAATATTGGAAGTTCGCTTGTTTTAAGTTTTCTGACAATATTCATACCTATATCTCCGAATGTTTTTACTCTGAATATGAAACAAGCTGATTAACTTGACTTTTAGTTAAGATGCTTTTTAATGTTTCTAAAGCTTTGTCGTACTGGTTTTCATAATGTGAAAAAGTATCTGTTTTCTGAATTTTAAAACCGAGTTTGACATAAAGCAGTATAGCTTTATAACTCCACGGTTGTGTGTGGATATATATAGGAGCTTCTTCGAATTCTTTAAAAATCTCCATTACCTTTTGGCAAAGCGCCAAACCTATATGTTTGCCTTGATGTTTCGGTGAAACAACGAGCCAATGCAGAGAAGCGACTGTAGCCTTGTCTTTTAAATCGTGCCAAGCAATACAGGAGCCTACAACATTACCTTTATCGTCCACAACAAAAACACAACGCTTTTTCAGTTCATCAATTTGGTTGCAGTAATTTCTTCTGAAATATGTTTCAGCTTCTTCAACGGATGAAAAATCACCGATTTCGCATTCAAGTTCCGCCCAATGTTTTTCATCACCTTTATTATACATCTTAAAACTGTATCCTTCAGGTAACAAAACTGATGTTAAGCAAATTTCATTGCATTTTAAAATCAAATTATAATATGGAATACTTCTGTCTATCATTTTACCTTGATTTTTCTCCAAAATTATTTGATAAAGATATGATGGTTTTCGGTTTTTGTAATGTTACTTATAATCTCATCTGCAAGCAAATATATTGTATACTTATTTTCTTTTAAATCAATGAGATTTTTTGGTTGCCTGCCGTAAACGAAAACTTTTATATCGTTATTGAATTTGATATATAGGTCAACGTTAACATAAGGCGGGTTACTATCGTCATTTACGCCGTTAAAACAGGCGGTCTCAACTGTAACATTCGATAAATCAACACCTAAAATATTTCCGATAAGTGATGGAAGTAATTGTTCATCACCGGAAACACTATGGAGATAAGGATAAAAACACTTAATAACCCTCAAATGTTCATTATCTCTGATTTTAATATCCCTCAGCTTTATAAACTCATCAAATTCCATCTGTGTCACCTTTATAAATAACATCAAACTCATCTTCGCTTGGCACTTCAAATATTGAAGCGAATTTTGCGGCGAGGTTATCGTCGACATAATAAGCACTTGTTTCATTTGCAAGCACAGCGTTGTTTCTTTTATATAGACGAGATTTCCATGTTTCATCGCTTATATCAATGTAATGAAGCTCGCATTCAATATTACGGGACTTATAAAATCCTTTTGCAGACTCTCGTTCTGCTTTTGTCCAGAAACCCCAATCAAGAACTACATTGATATCTTTACTAATAAGCTCCAAAGATTTATTTAACAGGTATTTCTCGGTCCTTTCTACATATTCATCGTGCTTATCGCCGCAATGTTGACCGAAAAGAGCAAGCGTTATTTCGTCAACGGAAAGCAGTATAGCATTATTTTCTTTACAAAGCTTTTGTGCATATGTTGTTTTACCGCAGCATATTTTGCCGCAGATCAAAAAGACTTTTGACACTTGTAACACCTTCTTTTATAGCTTACAATACATTTCCTGTGCTTTAGGGACAAACCCGAGTTTATCATATAGTGTGATTGCTTTGTGGTTGTTTACAAGAACATCAAGGTTTATAAAATTACAATCCCGTTCTTTTGCCCAATCCTTTGCGACATTCATTAATGCTGTTCCGAAGCCTTTGCCACGATGGTTTTCGGTCACGATTATATCCATTATGTAGCAATACTTACCGGGAAGCATAAACGGAAAATCGGGTCTTGTTTTGGCCTGAAGCAGGATAAAACCTACAACTATACCAGCGTTCTCATAAACAAGAATATCTGACTCTTCATTAGCAATTGTATTCTCAATAAACTCTGTGCTCTGGTCGCCCACTTTTATAAAATCGGGTATCAGCTTTGACATTTCCCTGAACTGCTCACGGTATAATTCTGATATCGCAGGTATATCGTTATTAGTTGCTTTTCTGACCATATTGAATTACCCCAACTCTTTCCTGAAACATATAACACGGTTAGCTTCTTCAAAGCCCATTGCCATATGGAAATTAAAGCTGTTGGTGTTATCAAGTTCGCAGTCGCTTGCGAATTCCGTACAGCCTTTTTCTTTCGCCCACAATTCACATTCATGGAACAGTTCTTTTGCATATCCTTTATGCTGATATTCGGAAACAATAAAAATTCCTTCCAGATAGCCGACGGGAGATGAGTGTGTACCCTCAACATAATCGTAGCGAAGCTGACATTGTGCAAAACCAACGGGAATATCATCAGCATATTTTATAAAACACACAGCATTATTACTATTAACAATCTCGGCAAAATCTGCATCAAGTTCAGACACGGTGTGATTGCTCCACATCTGTATTGCTAATTCGGCTAATACCCTTGTGTTGTTTGGAGTTGCTATTTTAATCATAAACTTTTCTCCCATGCTTCTTTAAGTTCTTTTATACTCTGATAACGCTTGTTTCTGTCATTACTAACCGCTTTTGTCGCAACTGCAAACGCTTCATCTGACAGTTGCCACGAATCACGGTTGCGGTTGTATTTTCCGAACAGAGCAAATGCAAAAGCACCGGCACAGTAAACGTTTGTTATCTCGTCAATATCTGCACCGAGTTGATATTCTTCGGGTGATTGGAATTTTGAACTTCCCCACATTCTGCCCATATCGTTAATACACGGCTGTTTTCTGAAAAAGTCAATATCACAGATTGTTGATTTGCGATTCTCGGCATCGTACATAATACTGCCGTCATAAAAGTCAACCGCAACATATCCGCTTGAATTGATATAGTCCAAGAAATCAAGAGTATCGCCAAAAACATTAAGCCTGTCCTCGACGGGCAAATTCATAAACCTGCGATGTTCAGCAGGGTACATTCTGCCCATACAGTCACCGTCAACCCATTTGAAGACCATTGCAAATCCGCCGTTGGTTTCTTTAGCTTCGACAAACTCGATTAGATTTTTGTGTTTCAAAATCTCATATACTGGTAATGTTGATTTCAAACGTTCAATTGCATCTTCAGGAGTGCCGTTATATGCCTCAGTCGGTGCACCTGCGAATTTTACAAAATACTTTTCACCATCTTTTTCTGTGCCGAAACAGATATTACCCGAATCTTGATCGTCAAACACTTTAAACGCCTTTCCGTATTGGCTGATAAAGCTAAAATCGAAAGGTGCTTTCATTTTATATGGCAAACCGTCTATGTACTGTAAATAGTAACCCTTGAAATACCAACTCGGCACGGGATTCTGCATATTGTCGTACCACTCAAGCACTTCGTTTGCGAGCTTTCGCATAGTCTGAACTTCACCTTCGCCATACGGAATTGCCCACGGCAGAGAAGTGATTGTACCAAGGCTGATATACAACGCAAGAAGCCTCCAAAACTCCATAGGCACATCATTGTCAAAATATCCGTTGACCATACCTGAAGCGAAAAGCGGAGAAGCCTGTGCACACCAAGTGATACTCTTGAATTCTTCCCAAGGGTCACCGAAATCATAGCGGTCAAAGTCGATAATAACAACTTTACCGTTTTCTATCATCATATTACCGATGTGATAATCGCCGTGCTGAAACACCTGCGGTCTGCCTTTGAGCAGATAACGGTTTGCGTTGATAAAGTCAATAAAAGCATCACCGTTATCATATTTCAACGAACATTCGTTGTATTTTCTGATTCTCAAATCCGCTTTATCGTTGATACGAGTTTCCCAATCCTGCTGGCTTTCGGGGGCATGTATTGAGTGAATCTTCTTCAAAATTTTGCCTGCTTCAAGACCGAGTGCATACTGTTCCGAATCTGCAAGATACGGTATAACCTCATTTGCGTCCTTGCCGTCAATCCAAGTCTGTAATATGTAAATACCCTCATCACATTCGCCGATTTCAAGCGACTTGCACATAGGAATACCGAGCGTTGCAACTTCTTTTTGTATACGGAACATATTCTCGCGATTGGCACTCTTTTCAATAGGTGTGAAACGCAGAAGATATTTGGTTCCGTCAGCAGCTGTGACACAGTATTTCTTGTCGCACGACCAACCTTTGTTTATGGGTTCTTTTGTTATAAAATCCATCATTGGCTCAATCCCATTTCTTTCATTTTCTTTATCAATCTTTTTGCACGGAACATCAGATAATCGTGTCCCATTTCGCCTAAGAGAATATACCAATTCAGCTCGTTACACAGAGCATAAAGTTCGACTTTTAAATCACAGTATTTTGAAGTCGGATTTCTCTTTTTATACTCATCATAAAGCTTGAGATTTTCACCGAAACCGAGTGTCAGACAGAATATCTCATATTCGGGTTCAGCCCACAGCATATCAAACGGGTCAACTGCACCTGCAAGCTCGGATTTCCAAAAATCAATTATCAGATTTGGCATCCAGAAATCGCCGTGACAAAGGCAGGCGGTGTTGTTGGTAACGCTGAAAATCTCATCAAAATTCTTGCTGATAAGCTCACCCGCTTCCATAATTTCGGACTCAATCTCGTTTTTCTCAAACTTCGCTTTGGTAAAAGCATAAATGTCAACAAAATATTCCTTGTAATACTCCGCCCAAGTGTCATAAACGGGTTTGTCGTATTTGCCGAACTTGTCGTTATGTACGCTTTGTGCGTTCATAAGCGCATCTATAATGCTGTTTCTGAGTTTCTTTCTTGACGGAACAAAAGCGAGATATTTGCTCTTTCCGCTCATTCCTTTTATGTAATCCATACCGAGATAAACGGTGCCATTTTCACGGTGGAGGAAATAGGTTTTCGGAATTTTATATGAAACTTTGGGCGAGAGAAAATCAAGCATATCCTTCTCTTTGCAAATTGCATCATAGAATTTACTCGTTTTAACTGCAATTTCATAAGGCTCGGTTGTGATTTTTACAAGATAAACACTTCCGCTTGCACCTTTGCCGACTGCACGGATTTTGCTT